>JBAVZX010000861.1:0-6462 GCA_049589015.1 Phormidium sp.
ATGTTGGCTGTACCAAAGTCAACAGGGATAAGATTGTCATCGGTGAGGTTATAAATGCCATCATCTAAAATTTGAATATCTGCGCCTGTTTCGGTAGGAGTTTCTTCTTCCCTGACGGCGGCTTTGATCGCAAAATCAAAGGGATTGTCTTGATTATTTTGGGTGAGAAAGGTTAATGTACCTTGGAGATCAGTGGCTTTTGAGGTATCAACTTTCAGGGTGAAAGTTTGTTCGCTGTTGGCTGCGATACTGTCAGGAATTTTGCCTTCAATATCAAAACCTTGGGGTAAGTTTAAATTGCTTAAACTGAGTTGTTTACTGCTGGGATTTTTGAGGGTGAAGGTTTTGCTGAGAGTTTCTCCAATATTAACTGTACCAAAATCGATCGCACTACTACTACCATCACTAATTTCTGTGCCATTAGCAAAAAGTTGAATTTCGCTATCTGTTTCGATGGGGGTAGTATTATCATCTATGGCAGCAGTAACAGTGAAGTTAAAAGGACTTTCATCTTGGTCATTGGTATTGATTGATATTACCCCTTCAGGATTACCTGCTTTTGCTGTTTCAACTGAGATAGTAAAAGTAGCTTTACTATTAGGATCAACAGTGCCAGGGATAGTTCCTACTAAACTATAACCATCAGGTAATTCCCAACCATTAATCTTCAAAGTATCACTAGGGCTGGTATTTTCAATAGTGAAGGCTTTAGTCAAGTCATCACCAACAGCAACTTTACCAAAATCAATGCTTCCTGTATTATTAGAAATCCCTGTTCCGCCAACAAACAAATCAATTTCTGGGTTCAATGTAGAGGGTAGACCTGCATTATCAACAATGGTGAGAACCGCAGTATTTTGTTGCCCAACTGTTGCGCCGCCTGTGCAATCACACAAGGTCAAATTAACAGTTTCATTACCTTCAATTTCTGTGTCGTCAGTGATGGGAATATTGATCGTTTTGGCAGTACTATCTCCGTCTGCCCATTCAACTGTAATAAAGCTGTTGTCGTAGTCTACGGGTGCGGCTAAGGGGGGCGATCCACCAATTGCAGTACCGCCATTTAATAACACTTTTGTACTTATTGCACCGCTACTACCACCAGTGCGATTTATTGTTACTGATGCGATCGGTGTGCCATCTTCGTTAACAGCAAAGGTGGGACTACTAAATTCAATAGTTCCGACATCGGCTGCTGCTACTGAATCACCACTATCTGTAATAGTAACCGAGGCTGTTTGTGGTAATTCAACTGTGGCACCGTTGAAGGGAAAACCTAAACTTAAATCAAAGGTTTCTTCACCTTCTACTATGTCATCTGAAACTATGGGAATTGTAACTGTTTGGGTAGTTTCTCCAGGTGCAAAATTAATTAATATTGGGGTGTCATCGTAGTCAGTTGGAGATATGGCTGTTCCATTGGTGGTAAATACTGTGGCGCTGACGGCTTCATCAATACCGCCTGTACGATTAATAGTTACGTTAAGTTCGGTTCCACTATCTTCTGTAATGCTATATGTTGGCTGATCAAATGATAAGTAGTTGTTGATTCTAACTGTGGAATAGGTGAAGTTAGCTTTGGTAAGGTTGGTAAAGTCTATTCCTTGTAAGTTAGCTAAAAATTGGCCTGTTGATTTGTCTTGAATTAAAGTATTTCCGATATTTTCACCGCTACCTTGAAAAAGGTCTAGGTCATCAAAAGTTAGTCCGCCTGTTAAGGCGATTAAATCTAAACCGTCACCAAAATCTGTAATAAAAGTGGCTTCTGCGATCGTGCTTCCACCTGTACTAAGAAAACCAGCTACATCATTGCGTCTACCGATTACAAATACATCATCGCCACTACCGCCTGTTAGGGTATCTACGCCTAAATCTCCCAAAATAACATCGTTACCTTTGTCACCAAAAAGTTGGTCGTCATCCTGTCCACCAAAAATTGTATCGTTGTCTTGTCCTCCGTAAATTGTATCATTGCCTTTGTTGCCATAAAGAATATCTGAATCTTCATTACCAAATAGTAAATCGTCATTACTACCCCCAAATAAAGTATCGTTTCCTTGTCCTCCGTATAGAAAGTCTTTACCATCTCCGGCCAAGTCTACATCTTCAAATGGAGCACCAAATATTAAGTCGTCTCCTTGATCACCAATTATAGTGTCGCTACCTAAATCACCTAATATAGTATCGTTGCCGTTATCACCAGTAATAAAATCATTATTCTGACCTCCACGCAACATATCGTCACTTTGATTGCCTCGAATTGTGTCGCTACCTTGGTTGCCATTGACCATATCTAGGTCTTGATTTGCAATTAAAATATCTTCACTTTCTGCACCTAAAATTGTGTCTGTATTTTCTGATCCGGCTATGAAATCTGGCCCAGGTGTACCGACTAATAAATTATTCCCAATTGCTGTTTCAGAAATTGCCATTTTAAACTCCTAAGTGCCTAATAAATAGGTATCTAGTGCTTAGGCTATCTATAAATTTATTGCTTTCCATCTTCACATCTATAGATAATTTTGTAGAACTATGGTAATTAATATGCTTTCATCTTTCTTTATATAGATTTATTTCTAACTATAGACATAGTGTTAAAAATATCTAAAACTGAGCAATATAGATTATTTGCAGTTCTAGGTGAAAATAAAAGAATATTAATCAAGAATTGAGGAGGCAATGTCTTTCTGTAGGTTAATGATTTGATTCTGGGGTTGTATTAGTTCCAGAGGGTGTTTTGATTTTAGATTTAGTGATAAATTGATTTATGATTTAAGGAGAGAAAATCCAAAAATCAGTGGAAGAATTGTTGCAAATATGCTATAATATTATGCTGCTTTTAACTTAATTGGCAGGACGATCGCCAACTCAGAACCTTCTCCTAGAGATGATTTTAGTTGTATGCTTCCGCCATGTTTTTCCACTACAATTTGACGAGCGATCGCTAATCCTAATCCGCTTGCCTGTCCAACAGGTTTTGTGGTAAAAAATGGTTCAAAAGCTTGTTGTTTAACTGCTTCTGACATTCCCACCCCGTTATCTTGAATACGGATGACAATGTGTGTTTCATCTTCCCAAGCTGTTTGAATGGTAATCCGATTGGGATTTGCTCGAATATCTGCGAAACTGCGTCCTCGATTAGATTCTTTCACTGCATCAATAGCGTTGTTGAGCAGATTCATCAATACTTGATTTAATTGTCCGGGGAAGCATTCAACCAAAGGGATATTAGCATAATCTTTCAATACTTCAATTACCGGATGATAGTTGTTGGCTTTCAAGCGATGTTTAATAATCAGCAGAGTGCTATCAATACATTCATGAATATTAAGCGAAATTTTAGCACCCGTATTTGTTTTAGAAAAGATGCGTAAACTGTTACTCAGATGGTGTAAGCGATCGATTCCTTCCTTTGTTGAAGTAATCAATTTAGGTAAGTCATTCTGTAGGTATTCTAGGTCAATATCATTGATTTTTGATTTAATATCAGCACAAATATTCGGGCATATTTCATGATGCGTCTCAACTATTTGCAATAAATTTCTTACTGATTCTTCTAGTAAACTCAAATTACCTGAAACCCATCCTAATGGATTATTGATTTCATAAGCAATTCCGGTAACAAGATGACCCAAAGTAGACATTTTTTCGCTTTGAATTAGCTGAATTTGAGTCCTTTCTAAACTATGCAAAGCTTGAGTCAATTTGTTGGCTTGTGTTTCGAGATCGATCGCATTTCGGTATGCTCGCAAAGCTGAAATCATCGCAGTAATTAATTTCTGCCTGGTCAGTTCAGTCTTAAGTTTATAATCGTTGATATTATAAGCAACAATCACCGATTCCTCTGGTGCTTCTCCTGGTTGACCTGTACGTAAAATAATTTGAATATTCTGATTATCCAATTCCTCGCGAATATAACGCACCACCTGTAAACCAGCATCGTTGGTTTCCATAACCACATCTAGCAAAATAAAAGCGATATCAGGGTTTTGCGCGATTAATTGCTTTGCTTCAAAGCCAGAGTAAGCTGAGAAAAAAGTTAAGGGTTTATTCTCAAACAAAAAGTTTTTTAAGGCTAACTTTGTTGCTTGGTGGACAGTCGGATCATCATCCACAATGGCAATTTTCCAAACCTTAAGTTCAGGAGTAAAAAGGGAAACTCCTGATGTAATGTCCGCAATTTCATCACTTACTAACTCGGGATCATCCTCTAATATTACAAATTCATCATCGTCATCGTTTTTCTGAAGCTCGTTACCGTTATTTGGGTGCAAAATCATCGATTTATCCTCTAGAATAAAATAGACTTAAAGTTTCGGGAACAGGAATTTTTAGATTTTAGATTTAGGTTCGCGCTTTTTGTGTGAGCTAGCAGGTATTTTCTGTGCTTTTTCTTAATCCCCTGCTTGCCTGCTTCTCAAAGAGGGAATTTCATAATAAATAGAGTACCCAAACCAACGTCGCTACGAACATCGATCGTTCCTTGTAGTTTTTGAGTGACTAAATTATGAACAATATGTAAACCTAAACCGCTACCTCCTTGGTTTCTTGCTGTAGTAAAGAACGGATTGAAGATTTTATCCAAATTTTCTGGAGGAATACCACAACCATCATCACTGTACTGAATAAACGCCTCCTGATTCTGTTGCGAAATTTCCAAGTGCAAATGTCCGAATTCTCCCGGTTTATAGGCATGGGTGAGGGAGTTTACGACTAAATTGGTGATAATTTGTGCCAGGGCACCAGGATAGCTATCAATGGTAATAATTTCCTCGCCTTCTACTGTTAGGCTATGACCCGCGTGTTTGAATTGGGGCGCAAGGCTGAGTAAAACTTCCTCTAAATAAGATTTTACCCGAAAACGACGCTTTTCTAAATTAGCTTGATCAACAGCTACTTGCTTGAAACTTTGAATCAATTCTCCGGCACGTAGGAGATTATGTAAAATCAAATTTGTACTTTCGTTTGCCACCTCCAAATAGTTGTTTAAAATTGATCGTTTCAATTGTCCTTGTTCCACGGCGCTTATAAATGATTGGGTAGCATCAGCTAAGGTAGAAGCTACGGTAATGCTAGTACCAACAGGTGTATTAATTTCGTGTGCTACTCCCGCCACCAAGCTACCTAAAGCAGCCATTTTTTCTGATTCTACGAGCCTTTTTTGAGTGGCTTTCAGGTCTTCTAAAGCTTGAGAAAGAGCTTGGGTGCGTTCTGTGACTTTCTGTTCTAAGGTGCTGTAAAGAGTCGCATTTTCTAAAGAGATAGCCGCCTGGGAAGAAAGTAGTTGGATGACTTCTAAGCGATCGCTGGTAAATGCTCCGGCAGTTAGGCTATTTTCTAGGTAAAGGATACCAATTAATTTACCCTGATTGAGAATCGGAGTACACAAGAAACTCTTGGGTTGATTAGCAATAAAATAAGCATCTGTGGCAAAATTAGTATGAGTTAGAGGATCGTTAATTAGGAGAGTTTCTTGGGTGCGTTTGACGAAATTGATTACAGGCAAAGGAATGTCAAAACTTGCTTCTACGGGGACATTTAACTGATGGAAATTCCGTGAACCAAAACAGCGAGCTACTATTGCTAAACTTCCCTCACGGTTAAGTATTAAAGTTCCTTGATCTGCACCTGCATTTTCCATTACCACTTGCATCAATTTGGCCATTAATTGATCTATTTGAATTTCTCCAGACAAGGCTTGAGATGCTTTAATCACTGCTGCTAAATCTAGTAAATCTAGCCCTTCAGAAGTACTAGAATTTCCTTGAGAAATTGTCGTTTTAGTACTAATTTCCTGGACAAAGGCTCTGTCTTTTATACTGGCTTCCATTGGTGGGAAGTAAAGGTTTTCTGGTTTGATAATTGAGTTAAGTAATTGCGAATAGCGCTGTTCTAAATCCTGAACTTTGACCTTGGCTCCCCAGCGTTCATAAGCGTAGTAAGCATCTACTAAATAAACTTGAGCTAACTTATCTCTTCCTTGACTGAAATAAAGTTCGGCTGCGAGTTCATTAGCCAAAGCTTCTTCTTGCAGATAATGTTGTTGTTTAGCGCTTTGAATTGCTCGATCGTATAACTCTGCTGCTTGCCAACTTTTTCCGATAATTCGCAGTTTTTCTGCTTGGATTAAAATATATTTATGTTGATAGTTCATTGGTGCAGAATTCGCCCAAATTTCCATTTTTTCTTGATTGACGTTGACTTCTTCTAAATAGGCATTACGGGTATCTTCGGTTGCTGTATTTGCACAAGCTAGTAAGACAAGGGAATAATAAAAGTAGTGTTCAGCAAAGACATCCATACCGCCAACGGCTATGACATATTCATTTGCCGATCGCACATTTTCCAGCGCTTGGGTAAAGTCTTTCAAGAAATAACAAAGTATTGCTTTGCAGTTGTAGACTGAAAACATTGACATTACTGTTTTCTTTTCGATCAACTCTGGCATCATAGTTACTTCAT
>JBAVZX010000862.1:0-2930 GCA_049589015.1 Phormidium sp.
GTTGTAGATTCAATATTATTTCTGTTAGACGAGTAATTTTTTGTTTCTTTATTAGTACTGTTTACCCTTTGATTACTCCCGGTGTGATTTTGATTTGTAACTACTTTCAAAGTTACTTTAATTTTTAGATGAAAAATTCGCTGAAATGCCGTTTCTAAATATGAGATTTTCGGTTGAGCAACTTTGAGCAATTTGTCATTTTTTATCCCTACTTGAGCCTGAGAATCTTGGAAATTTAGTAAACATCCATGTTCACTAAAAAGAGCTTTACCAGCATTTGGCAAATGTTCTAATACTTGATACCAAAGTTGTTTTAAGTCAATGTTTTCGTTGGAAATATTAACAGATTGAGCAGTTTCATTTGTTTCAGTAATGGGATGATTAATTTCTTGATTAGGTTGAATATTCTCTAATTTAACCGTAGGCTTTACGGAAGTTGAATCTTCAGCAGGGAATAGTTTTTGCACACTTGATGTAGAAAAATTCTGAGGTGTTTTAACAGAATTAACATTTGGAGAAATTAGGGAATTATTAGCAGGTTGTATTGTTTGTCTAATTGCTGAAGGTAATAATCCTAATAAGGTAACTTCTAACCATAACCGGGGTTGAGTAGTGTTTTTAATCTGGAATTCACTATCTTTTAGGAATTTTTGTCCTGCTAAAATTTGGGGGATTTCTAACTCAGCGAAATCACACATTTTTTCCCAAGTTGGAGTAGTTACAACTGCTAATTCTGGACGATTAGGCGCACTTTTTGCAATTAACAAATCTCGGTAAAAACTTGCTAAATTTTGCAGCACAATCAAAGGTTCTCGTCCTCTATCCATCAGCCGACGCGCAATTTCTAAAACAGTGGTACTTTGATCACTGGCGATCGCTTCCAACATCTCCATTAAATCCCTTTCAGGAACAGCACCCACTAAATCCCAAACAGCCTCAACTGTCACTTGTCCGGGAAATAAACTTAACTGATCTAATAAACTTTCCGCATCTCTTAACCCACCTTGGGCAACTTGGGCAATTAAAGTAACCGCTTCTTTAGTAATGTTAATGTTTTCTTTATTAGCAATTTGCCACAAATGTTCTACCATTTCCTGTAAAGGGATTCGGCGAAAATCAAACCTTTGACATCGGGAAATAATTGTCGGTAAAACTCTTTGGGGGTCTGTAGTTGCTAAGACAAAAATTACCCGATCGGGCGGTTCTTCCAAAGTTTTCAATAAAGCATTAAACGCTGCCGTTGATAGCATGTGAACTTCGTCAATGATGTAAACTTTATAACGGCACTGTACTGGAGAAAACTGCGATCGCTCAATAATTTCCCGAATATTATCTACCCCAGTATTGCTAGCAGCATCAATTTCAACTACATCTAAAGATGAACCTTTGGCAATAGTCACACAAACATCACATTTACCACAAGGACTTTCTGTGGGAACATTACTAGAAAGACAATTTAATGACTTAGCAAAAATTCTCGCACTCGAAGTTTTGCCTGTACCTCTAGGCCCAGTAAACAAGTATGCTGGAGCAATCCGTTCTTGTTGAATCGCATTAGTTAAAGTAGTTGATATTGCCTCTTGACCCACCAAATGGGCAAAAGTTTGGGGACGATACTTATGATGTAAGGGTTCGTAAGACATGACAATCAAAAAGCAATATAGTTAATCGTTAGGATGCAGATTAATCGTGAGATGATCTAAGGGTAATTTTTAATTTATTAACTTAAAAATGCCGATCGTTTACTCGTGACCATTTAGCAATTACCATGCCACACTTTTCCATCGCTAGTTTAATTTTCTTTAGCTTGACTTTTCTGGCACTCATCAGTCTACAATTCCCAGACAAAAATCCTCACAGCGTTAATCAGGAGAAAGTAAACTCTGTTCCCTTAGCACAAAAACTAGAAAATAGTCAAGGTAAACAAGATAATTTATACTCGCGGCTAACCCAAAGTTTTTTAATTATCGGCGGTGGACCCGAACCAGAAGCTAACGAAATTGGCATTGAGAAAAACATTCTCTACTTTCAGCGGACTCTGCTTGTAATGGGATACAATCCAGCCGATGTGCCAATCTTCTTTGCTAATGGTAACAATCAACAAGCCACAGTGAGCTATTTGGACAAAAACGGCAGACAATTGTTTAAAATCCCAGAGATCCCCAATATCAAGGGTGCCTCAACTTTGTCTAACTTACAAAATGCCTTTCAACAATTGCAGAGTAAAAAACCCGATTCTGTATTCTTTTACTTCACAGGTCACGGAATTCGTAATCCTGAGAATATCAATAATAACCTAATGTTGTTATGGAATGACGAACCATTAAGCGTTCAGGAGTTTTCTTCTTTGTTAGATCAATTACCTCCAAAAACATCTTTTGTGGGTATGATGAGTCAATGCTACTCTGGGTCATTTGCTAATTTAATTTATGAAGATGGTAATCCTAAACGTCCGGTAACTCAAAGACCTCGCTGTGGTTTCTTCGCTACGGTGAAAACCCGACCTTCCATTGGCTGTTCTCCAGAAGTTAACGAAGCAGACTATGAAGATTATAGTTCTAGTTTCTTCGCTGGTTTAAGTGGACGCAGCCGCACTGGTAAAACAGTAACTTCCGCTGACTATAACAAAGATGGGCGAGTTTCATTCGCGGAAGCTCATGCTTTTGCCAAAATAGACCAAGAAAATATTGATTTTCCCCTGTCTACTTCCGAATCTTGGTTACAAAATCAAGCTAATAAAAAGACTCAAGAAATAATTTTAGCTCAGTCGATAAATGCAACTTTAGCAACAGCACGTCCTGAGCAAAAATATGTAGTTAATTCTATCATAAAAATGTTTAAATTCAACCGTGAAAAGTCTTTTCGAGAAAATCAAAGAACTATCTGGCGAGGGAAGGTGAAAACAGAAGAACAAGAAGCATATCTGATGC
>JBAVZX010000863.1:0-10740 GCA_049589015.1 Phormidium sp.
ACTAACTCCCGATCTTCTCGATCTATATTTTGACTCGCTTGGATAGTTGCCTGCAAATTAGACAATAACAAAAGAGCATTTGAACGTAATGGATGATTGGGTGGAAGTTTCCCTATTTCATTAATAGCTTGTTTTTGTACATTTCCTTTCCCCAACATTCTCAACCATAGAGTTTCAGGGGTGCGCGGTAACTGGTGAATTACCACAATTGCTGTTTTCAGAATTTCTCCGAGAAAATACACGCCTTGGGGCCAGTTATTTTCATCTTGTTTGGCATTACATCCATTTAAAATGTTTGCTGAAACAGTTGGAGAAAGAATCCACAACCAAGGTAAATCAGCTTCCTCAAGGCGGCTGTTTTCCCGCTGTCGCTGTCGCAACAAATTGGCGTGGATATCATATAGTTTACCCATACAACCGCGAATTTGGTTAGGGCTAACGGCGTTGCGGAAAGGTTCAAAAATGGATGGGGTACTGGCAAGTTTTCCTAACAATCCTAACACTGTGGCATCGCCTCTTTGTTCGGATGGGTAAGGGGTAAACCATACATCGATTTCTCGTACTTCCCCTGGAACGTCTCGGCTGGTTTCTACTTCGCCAAGAGGGGTTAACAATTCTTTGAGATAGTCTTTGGCAAATTGATCGTAAATTAGTCTTGTCATTTATAGTATAGTAATGTTATTCAGCATTGTTCAAAGTGCGATCGCAAACAAATTTAACTATTTAAATATTGATTCACATCTTGGAGAATTTGCCTACTGGGTTCATAAGTTATTAGATTAATCGCTGTTTCGTAATTAGCCCAAGTATAGTTTTGAATTTCTTCAATTTGATGGACAACTGTTGCTGATTTCACCAATGCTAAAAAGTAAGTGACTGTTTTCGCAAAAGTTTCCCCTTTCCGAGTAAAAGTGTAACTTTCCGAAAAAGAAACTTCCTCAAGCAAAGTGTAATCAGAAATTCCCGTTTCTTCCTGCAATTCCCGACAAGCAGTTTGCAAATGTGACTCTCCAGAATTAGCGTGACCTTTAGGAAATCCCCAATGTCCTGCTTGATGTTGAATTAACAAAAATGAATAGCTATCTCCTTGGCGCAAAATTGGAATAATGCCGAAAGATTCGTCTTTTTTAAGTTGTGGTTCATTCATTTGATTTAAGCTCAATCTAATCTAATCTAGATCCCCGACTTCTTGAAGAAGTCGGGGATCTGTTGGTTAACTCAGGTACAATTGTTTCAAAGCTTTCTATGTCATATCCGAAAGCTTCTAATTGTGATTTTAACAAATCTAGGGCATCGTAATAAGTAAAGCTTGCTCCTTGGTAAAAGGCTGCATCAGCTTCCGTTTCAGATTTTTCAACCTTAATTAAAGATTGGTTGTATTTTTCTTGCAATAAGGTAACGTAGTCTTGGATAAAGTTTTGCAGTTCTTGAGTCATTATCTTCTCTCCTGAAGAATACCTTCGAGAATAATTTTTTGCTCTTGCTGACGCGCAATATCACTTTTTTATAATGAACCACAGAGACACAGAGGACACAGAGAGAAGAGGGAGAAGATACCTCTATCGAGAACTGACCCGGATTTAGTATTAATTAGGCGATCGCAAAAGGTAAACCGTCTCAACTAAACTAATCAAATCTGACTCGGCAATCAAGGCTACATTTTCACCTTCACAACGGTTAATTATGTATACCTGATGATCTTGTACTACCAAATCTAATAACTTAAAAAAGTCATTTCTCGCATCTGTTGGAGATGTGATTTTATAAGACAGCATTAGCTAATGTACAGAAAAAAGTACATCTACTATATAACATTAATTAAACAGGCATAAGTGAAAATAATTGTCAGTGCTGCCTACGTCAGGCTACACCAATACAAAGTCACCACCAACTTTCCCACACAAAAAGCCACTCCGTAAGCTAAAATTATTAAAGATTCTTTACAGAAATGTGATTTAACCAACAATTCTGTTAAGAACCCAAAAAACCTCAAATCATACTCCTACAAAGTCCTGTACGCTCATCAATATGACTCTTCCCATTCGCAACGTAGCTATTATTGCCCACGTAGATCACGGCAAAACTACCCTAGTAGATGCTTTACTCCGACAATCAGGCATTTTCCGCGAGGGGGAAGAAGTACCTGACTGCGTGATGGACTCTAACGCCATTGAACGGGAACGCGGAATTACCATTCTCTCCAAAAATACTGCCGTTCATTACAAAGAAACTCTGGTTAACATTGTTGACACACCGGGACACGCTGACTTTGGTGGCGAAGTCGAACGGGTGTTGGGAATGGTGGATGGTTGCCTTTTGATTGTGGATGCCAACGAAGGGCCAATGCCTCAGACCAGATTTGTGTTAAAAAAAGCTTTAGAAAAGGGATTGCGTCCGATCGTAATTGTAAACAAGATCGATCGCCCCCAAGCAGATCCTCACGGTGCAATTGATAAAGTATTAGACCTATTCTTAGAATTAGGTGCAGACGACGATCAATGTGATTTTCCCTATCTATTTGCCTCCGGTTTATCAGGTTACGCTAAAGATAGTCTCGATGACGAAGGCGTAGATATGCAGCCTTTATTTGAGGCAATTTTGCGCCACGTACCACCACCAGTCGGCGATATCAACAAACCATTACAACTGCAAGTTACTACTTTAGATTATTCCGAATATGTCGGACGGATTGTAATTGGTCGGATTCACAACGGCGTAATTAAAGCAGGTCAACAAGCAGCTTTGGTAAAAGAAAACGGCGAAATTGTCAAAGCCAAAATTAGTAAATTGATGGGTTTTGAAGGTTTAAAACGCATCGAATTAGAAGAAGCTTCTGCGGGAAATATTGTCGCTGTCGCTGGTTTTGCTGATGCCAATATTGGGGAAACAATTACTAATCCCGACGATCCGCAAGCATTACCATTAATTAAAGTAGACGAACCTACTTTACAAATGACTTTCTCGGTGAATGATTCACCTTTTGCGGGACAAGAAGGAACTTTTGTAACTTCACGGCAATTGCGCGATCGCTTATTCCGAGAATTAGAAACCAACGTCGCCTTGCGCGTCGAAGAAACCGACTCTCCTGATAAACTCTTAGTCTCCGGTCGTGGCGAACTTCACTTGGGCATTTTAATTGAAAATATGCGCCGGGAAGGTTACGAATTCCAAGTATCCCAACCCCAAGTTATTTACCGCGAAGTCAACGGACAACCCTGCGAACCTTTCGAGTATTTAGTATTAGACGTTCCCGAAGAAAGCGTCGGTGGTTGCATCGAACGCTTAGGACAACGCAAAGGCGAAATGCAAGATATGCAAGTTGGCGGAAATGGACGCACTCAACTTGATTTTGTAATTCCCGCCCGTGGTTTAATTGGTTTCCGAGGTGAATTCATGCGCCTAACTCGCGGCGAAGGCATCATGAACCACAGTTTCTTGGAATACCGGAAGTATAGTGGAGATGTGGAACTGCGCCGCAACGGTGTGTTAATTGCCTTTGAAGAAGGTACCGCCACATTCTACGCCATGAAAAACGCCGAAGATCGTGGAGTTTTCTTCATCACTCCCGGTGTTAAAGTTTACAGAGGAATGATTGTTGGCGAACACAACCGCCCCCAAGATTTAGACCTCAACATCTGCAAAACCAAGCAATTAACCAACCACCGCGCCGCTAGCGGTGACGAATTGGTGCAATTGCAAGCACCAGTAGAGATGAGTTTGGAACGTGCTTTGGAATACATCGGACCCGATGAATTGGTAGAAGTCACACCAAAATCAATTCGCTTACGGAAGTTGAGCAAGAAATTGGTGAAACGTTAAAAATGCTAAAAAGTAGGGTGGGCAATGCTCACCTTATTTTTTAGCATGAAAAGTCTGTTATGAATAAGATTGAACAATTGAAGAATACGCTAACTGAGTTAGCAACAAAAGATAAAAAATTCACAATTTTTGGCTCCGAAACGCATCGATACCAACTCAATCCTTGCTTTAGTGAAGTAGAAATTAAAGCTGTTGAAGCTAAAAATAAGATTACACTTCCTGATGATTATCGACGTTTTCTATTAGAAGTTGGTAACGGGGGTGCTGGCCCTGGTTATGGTTTACTGGAGTTAGAAGTAAAGGAGGAAGGAAAAAAAGGTAACTTTCTCTCCCAACCATTTCTTCTCAATAAGGCATGGAACTATTCAGAGTTTCTCAATCCTGATGAAGAGTTCGTGGATATCGATGAAGATAAACTAATGCAAGGGACAATATATTTAGCAAATTATGGTTGCGGAATATCTGCCTGCTTAGTCATTACAGGATATCAGCGAGGAAAAATTTGGATAGACGATCGCGGTAATGATGGCGGTATTTATCCTTGTTCTTTGCAATTTGCATACCTTTATCATTCCAATAATTTTCAGATTGAAGACGAAGATTGTGACACAGCTTTAACTTTTTATGATTGGTATGATAACTGTTTGAATAGCTGCCTTAAGGATTTGTCAAGCGAGCAAAATAATAGTTAGTGAATTTACAGATAAGTTAATAATTTATCTGCATACACTAGTCTAATGATCGTTTCACTGCTGTTTCAATTTCTTCTAAGCTGACATCTGCTTGATCTGATTTGGCGTAAATCAGCAGAAGCAAGACGCTTTCTGGAGAAATCATTTGATAAATAACCCGATAGCCTCCGCTTTTGCCTGTGGGAATATCACTGTTTTTAGCGCGAACTTTGAATATGGTGGCATCAGTACCAGAAATCTGATCGCCGATAAAATTGCCAGCTTGTAACTCATTGACAATGGGCTGAATGTCAGATTTAATCTGGCGGTAGCGTTTTGCCAGGGCTTTGAGACGACGGCGGAAGGGTTGAGTAAACTGAACATCTGCCATAAATTCAGGTTTCGATATCGTCCCAAAGCTGGGAAACTGGGTAAGTTTGCCCTGTGGCTGCCTGTTTTAGGGATTCTTGCAAGTCAGCGAGAATCTGGGCTTTGGGTTCGTGTTCATCAACCCAGGCTAACCCACTGGCGGGATCTTCCAAAGTGTTTATAATTTGTTCCCAGAGGTCTAAAGGCACAAGTACATCAGTAGTTTCTCCAGCAGCGTTGGTAATATACTGGATGCGATTTTTAAAAGGTAAATTCACCATCGGGTTAGCTCTCCTAGAGGTAAAATTTTGGTAAATTAGCGATCGCGCAGCGATGCTCCCGCATTATCGCTTTTGGGAAATACGTTCCCACTGCTAGTGGTTTAGGTTGGTTATTTAAGTCTATCAAGAATCAATTTAAACAGTGAACTTCTAATTTTTGGAGTCTAATCAAAATGCTATCTTCATCAGGACAGGAATGGAAGTTGCGCGATCGCTTTTTGGAAATCCGTTCCCGCTGGTTTACATTATTTGGTGAACACCTAGAAGATTCTCAAGGGCAACAATTAGAATATTGGCGAATTGAAAAAGCCGACTCAGTAATTATTCTCCCCATTCACAATCATCAAATTATTTTACCACCTCCAAGTTATCGCCCTGGAGTAAGTCAAATGACTTTAGATTTCCCTGGTGGTAGAGTACCAGAAGGACAAACTCCCCAAGAAGCAATACCCAAAATTTTGCGACGAGAATTAGGTATTGAAGTAACAGATATTGCTCAATTAACGCCCTTAAATTCTCAAGGATGGGCAGTAAATAGTTCTTTTTCTAATCAAAAACTTTACGGTTTTGTAGCTAATCTGCGCGACGATATAAATTTACTACCAGAATTTGTTACTAACACTTATCCAACAACTTCATCGGGAGTTCAGAATTTACTTAAAGAACTAATTTGTTTACAGTGTCGTGTCATACTTTTGGAATGGTGGAATGGTGCATTAAGCGATCGCTCTCGCGATGCCTAGCATTATCGCACAAAACAGAAAATTAGAGTGCGATCGCGCAGCGATGCGTAGCATTATCGCATGAAAGCAGAAAATTAGAGTGCGATATGCCTCCAGCAGGCTACGCCAACCTAAACTTTTCTATTTGTTTTACTTTCCCTTTCTTAAACTTGCTGGTACATAGCAATTTTACAATCCTTACTGCCACTAATTAGAGTACGCCCATCGGGACTAAAAACCACTGAAGTCACATCTGCGGCGTGTACGTGCTCCTTAAAAATATCTTTCTTACTTTGGAAGTCCCAAATTTGAATATTACCGCTGTCGTCTCCAGTTGCGAATAAAGTTCCATCAGGACTAAAAACTACCGATGTAATGCTATATGTAAACTTCAAGACATTAGATTCTTCTCCTGTTTTTACATCCCAAAACCTAATTGTGTGGTCATCACTCCCACTAACAAGCGTTTCACCATCAGGACTAAAAGCTAATGAATTTATAGGTAGCAGATGTACTTTTATAACTCTCAGTTCTTGTTGAGTTCGTAAATTCCAGAGTCTAATCTCTCCTTTACCATCTCCACTGGCAAGAAGCCAATTATTAAAATCAACGGCAAGACATTTTACTTCCCCGGTGTGACTTAATAATGTCCCAATTTCTAATCCTTCTTCTTTGGCATCTAACAACTTAATTTTACCATCAGCACTCCCAACAATAACTGTTTTGCTATCAGGGGTAAAAGCTACTGATGTAATTCTATGGGTCGGCCCCATTCCTAAGTTCCCTATATCTTTAGATTCATTTTTATTTGTATCTAAATACCATACTTTGACATTATTTGACTCTAGGAAACCGATCGTAGCAGTTGTTAGTAAATTACCTGTAGGGTCGAGAGCAATCGGAGTAGGATTCACCCCAATCGGTCTAGTAAAAAATGATGATTTTGACAGATGATCGCGTTCTCGTTTATTTTGTAAATCCCAAATAATAATCTTCCAATCGCTATATCTGATAGCAATATCTTTTCCATTTGGAAAAATTGCAATAGAATGTATTTCTCCTTCAAAATGTTGAGACTTATCAACGCACTGCCATTTGGTATCTGCCACTTTAGTAGCTGCTACATGAGGTTTAAGTTTGATATATTCTAACCCTGTTTCTTCTCCTTGGCTCTGCAATTTAAAAGACTCTGAAGCAACAGCAGAAAACGAATCTTCAGCCTCCCAAAACTTACGATAATCCCCTAAAATTCGCTTGTGAGCTTCTTCAAGATTATTCGCAGCGATCAGAATAATTGGTACAATTCCTTTTAAAACAATACCTTCTATTAAATAGATTTCTCTACCGAAAAGGTCTTTGAGAACGCCGTTACCTGAGATGCCTATATCTTCTGCGATCGCTTCTATTACTCGGAAAACTAAGGTTATATCTCCAACTTTTGAATTACGAATTTCCCGGTATAACGCTTTTCCTTCTTCTGTCAAATCTCCTGATGTTACTCTAGCAAGTAAACCAGCTATACCAGCCTCGCACATAAAATCTGGAGCAACCACTGTTCGGTAGTCAAGAGACTGATTACGACTTACCAAAAAACTCCAAGCTGTAGTATCTTTCATGGCAATTTCAAATCGGATTCTGGAAATTTGCGATTCAGGTCATTTTGCACAGATAGGAAACAATTAAGAGCATATTTGAAAGCAGTTTCTTCATTTTCTACTTTCTTGAATAATTCTTCTCTTTCTTGATGTAATTCTTGGGATCTTCTAGCTGCTGCTTCTTGCTTTTGTTTGGCTGGTGCTTCCGCATATTCACTAGCAAATTCAACCATCTTTAAGACTGTATCTTGCAAAACTGCATATTTTTTAGGGACGAATAAATCTACTAAGTTAGGTAGGATATCTTGCGCTGCTTTAAGCCCTCCACCCACAACTTGACCCATTTTATCCCAAAAGTTTAGATTTGCCTTAACATCTATCGTACTGTTAAGTTGTTCTCTCATTTTATCTATAGCCTTTTTACAATCCGCTTGAATTATATCGGGCAAGACACAGGCTAAAGGAATTTCTACTTGAAAAGGTTTGGGTAATACGCTGAGATTTTTTGTCATGCTGCCATCTGGCTTTAGAGTAGCAAAATCTTTACCTACTGCACTAACAGGAATTAATCGAACTTGCTTTCCTGCCTTATTATAACTAGATACTAAATTGTTAAAAGCTTCAATTTGCAGTAAACAACTCCTTATCTGTTCGAGTGTATATTTGTTTTCTAAGATATCCCACTTGCTAATTACAAAATGGATCGGCTTGCCACTCTTTTGCATCATTGAGAGAAGTTTAGGTAACTCGTTGACAGCCCACTTTTGGCCTATTTTTTCATTTCGCATCAGCGCACAAAGTCTTTGACCATCCAGCAAACCAAGTAAAGCATCTCCTTTTTTAACTTGCTCATCGAATTTAGGATCATCTTCGTCTGATTGGTCGGTTAACAAACCACCTGCATAATCTAAATAACTGAACTTGCAAGCTGGAAAGATAGGTAGATCTTTCGTTTGTACGCGGCAAGTGAAAGTCCATTCTGATACTTCAGCGCGTTGAGTTTGACGCGGCCACTTTTCTTCAAAAGCTATTTGTGTATATAAATCGTGTAAATTTTTACTTTTCTCTGTGCTGTCAAGCTCCAGAAAAAAGCCTGCTTCTCCCTGCGTACATAATTTGTTATACATACTGGCTAAAAATACTGTTTTGCCTGAGCCGCTTGGCCCTAGTATGATGACTGTATAAGTATTCATAGAAGAATAATGAACTATTACTAAGTCTTTCTGTATAGTAACTACCGAAAGGTAGCTATTGTATATCGGAAATGTCGGGACTTTCGCAAACCGACGAGATCGGAAAATGACGGAAAGATCGGATAGAATAACAGAAAGCATAGCAAATCCGTAACCTATGGATGTTTCCACAGTCCTGAAACTCGCTGACGAGCTAGTTTTTGCTAAAACAGGAAAACACTTAGAATATTTGGAAGAAGCTATACTTCAGGGTACGTTGTATGGTCAAAAATATTCCCAAATTGCAGAAGAGTCCCATTTGAGTGAAGGTCATATTAGGGATGTTGCTTGCGAATTATGGAAAAAACTGTCGGATGTGTTAGACGAAAATGTTAGTAAAGCAAATGTTCGCTTCATATTAGAACGAGCAAGATTTTATAATTATTCACCTGCTATTGGTAGAGATCACGTAACAGTTAATAATGTCAATATTTGCTCTCAAAATTCTCAACCTTCACAAGCTACACCACAAACCGAACAAACCTCAACGCAACAGCATATTAACTTAGGCGACGCACCGGAAATTTTTAGCTTTTTCGATCGCACTCCCCACCTAACCACCCTAGAAACCTGGATATTACAACAACACTCCCGCCTCATCGCAATTTTAGGCATCAGTGGAATAGGCAAAACCACCCTTTCACTAAAACTAATCGAACAAATCAAACACAACTTTGATTACATAATTTATCGCAGTCTTCGCTTTTCCCCAACCCTAGAAACAACCCTCACCAACCTACTACAAATCTTCGCACCAAAAACAGAAACACCCCAAAACATTGAAACCCAACTTTCCCAACTTATCAATTACCTCCGTCAGCATCGCTGTTTAATAATCCTTGATGATATACATACCATATTCAGCAGCAAACAACTTGCCGGACAATATCAAACTGGTTATGAAAATTATCACTTATTTTTTCAACTAATTACCCAAGTTAATCACCAGAGTTGTTTCATAGTAAACTCTTGGGAAAAACCTAGAGAAGTAGCGCAATTAAAAAAAGAAAATAATGCTATACATTGTTTATTATTAGAAGGTTTAGGAGAAGCAGCTAAAGAAATCCTCAGAGAACAAGACTTATTAGATGAAGAATGTTGGCAAAGTTTGATTGAACAATATCAAGGTAATCCTCTTTGGTTAGAATTTACTGCTAACTTAATTAAAGAGTTATTTGCCGGAAGAGTCTCTGAGTTTTTGCAATGTGATGCACTGATTTTAAGCGAAGCTTTGCAAGCACAAATAGACCAACAATTTCAGCGTCTAACGCCACAAGAAATCGCTGTAATGATTCAGTTAGCTAACGAAAATGAACCTGTTTGTTTAGCACATCTCATCAAAAAGTTAGACTTATCAACTTCAGAATTACTCAATGCAATGCAATCACTGGGGATGCGATTATTATTAGATGCAAAAGAAGAGGATCAGACAAGGTTTTTTAGTTTAAATCCAGTGTTGAAACAATATATTAAAAATCGCTATTCTCAGTTCTAAATTATTTTAGGCAATTTTCTATTTAACTTAATCAATTAATGGTTTTGGAACGCACCCACTCCCGAAACTCTCGCATTCGCGCATTCTCACCTTTTTCCGGGTCTAACTGCATAAATTTTGGTAATTCTTTCACTGGAAACGACCCAAATGCTAGACTTGTTTCTGACTCTACATAACCTGTATCAGTAAGAATATTGATGCTAATTGTTCCATTCTTGTATCGCCAAACTTCGGGCACTTTTAATTCAGTATAAACCGCCATTTTATCAATTGATGAATGGGTTGTATCAATTTCAATCGCTAAATCAGGTGGTGGATCAACAGTTAAATCTATCTTTAATTTACTGCGAACAGCCAGTTCATTTTGAATGTAAAAAGATTCGTCAGCTTCTTTACCAACAGCGTTAGTTTCTGAACGCCAAGTCGTAGATTTTACCCCTAAAATTTCCAATCCTAGTTCTTCAGATAATACAGCTACTAGTCGTCCGATCGTCCAGCTAAACCTTTCGTGATCTGATAACGGAGTCATTAATTCCAAAGTTCCCTTGTAGTAAGT
>JBAVZX010000864.1:0-4327 GCA_049589015.1 Phormidium sp.
CCCAGTATCAATATGATTCTGGGCTAGCATATTTCCAATGTGACGAGAACCAGAATGTAGCATTAACCAAACTTGGTTTTCTGTATCAAGGCAAACTTCTATAAAATGGTTCCCACCGCCGAGAGAACCTAATTGTTTAATGGCTTTACTTTCTAAGCGTTGTACGCCTGAATGTAAATCCTTGAAATCTTGCCAACCTTGCCAATTGCTGACGGCTTTTTCAACTTCTTTATTCTCCTCGAATCCCACAGGAATTGCTGCTTCAATATCGAGGCGAATTTTCTTCAGTTTGCCTTCTAATTGTTCGGCGGTAAATGGTGTTTTAATTGCCATCATTCCGCAGTTATGAACAAAGACACCCGCTGCTAGTGCAAAGTTGCCATATTCGGGAACAGCTAAACAGTAAACATCTTGTTTTTCCTCTAATGCTATAACTTCTACTACTTTGTGGTTGTAGGCGTGAGAATAATTTTGTTGAATTAATGTGTAGCCATCTCGCTCAATTCGTGAGTAAAAAGGCATTAAAGATGTGCCTGATTTTAATTCACTCGCTTGCTGATAGGAACCATCTCTTAACATGAATTGATGGTCGGGAGTGCATTTAATTTCTTCTCCATTGTCGAGAACTACTTTGATTAATTCGGCGTTATGTCGAGTGAGTCTGGCGATCGCTTTAGCTGCAACAATTCTTCCTGTTTCAGTGCAGGAGTAAGTAATAATTTCTTGTTGAGATTTAGCTAATTCTGCTATTGGATAAGATTTACCATCAACAAGCGGAATTAATGTATCACCCGTAAAGCAACCAATATCGACCCCCACAGCCGCAGGCATAATGGCATCTTTAGTCGCAATTACTGAACCAACTAAGGCTCCTTTTCCTAAGTGAACATCGGGCATTAATGCTACGTGCTTAAACACAAATGGCAAAGATGCAACATTTTTTGCCATCTTGGTTTCATCGGAACTTAGTTCATGATTCGCCCAAGAAAGCACAGGTGATGTTGTAGAAATTTTTAGTTTTTCGTAAGGCATAAATTTCTATTTTATTAACGACAAAAACGCAGAAAAACTCCTCTCGATCCTAACAAAAGGTGAGAGTTTGGGGCTTTTGTATTACGCACACTACAATACTACACAAAGAATTGAGTTTTGTCCAGAGCTTGTAGAGACGTTGTATACAACGTCTCTACAAAATTGATGTGAAAGATGAATATCGCCCGATCGCCCAAGAATCTATTAAGATTTGTAAAGGGGGAGGCTGTCTCAGCTATTCTCAAGCAATTTTCGTAAACACTGATCCAAAGCTATGCCGATCGATAAAAACACAATTTGGGAACGTTTTTTAGCACCTGTAATTCGTCCGTTAATTGACGAACCTGGGCTAAAGCGTTTTTATGAGAGTGTAGATTGGGAAACAGAAGCCTCGCGCTTCCGTCAACCAAGTTTAGAATATCCCGAATATTACAGCAGCCAAAACTTTCACGGAGTCAAAGGCGGATACCTCAACCCAGGCGCTTCGGTTTCCTACGATCCTGTAACGCAATACGTTTTACCACCGAATGAAACTTGGATTAGACAAGGTGTCATTGATGCCATTGGCGGAAAACCGAGAAGAATTTTAGACTTAGGTTGCGGTACAGGTTCCACAACAGTTTTACTCAAACAAGCATTTCCCGAAGCCGAAGTGATCGGTTTAGACTTGTCACCTTATATGCTATTTATGGGCGATCGCAAAGCCAAACAAGCCGGACTGCGGATTCAGTGGCGACATGGAAACGCCGAACACACAGGTTTTCCCAATGCTTCCTTTGATGTAGTGACAGCATCTTTACTCTTTCACGAAACTCCGCCAGCAGTTTCCCAAGCTATTTTGCGGGAAAGTTTCCGGTTATTAGTTCCCGGAGGACAAGTTTTAATTCTCGATGGAAATCAGAAAACCCTGCGCTATAGCGAATGGTTAACGGAGATTTTTGAAGAACCTTACATTAAAGCTTATGCAGCTGGAAACGTTGATGCTTGGATGGGTGCAGCGGGTTTTGAAGCAGTCGAAACACAGGAACATTGGTGGATAAATCAGATTAGTCGAGGGGTAAAACCTATTCCAGGTGTAGAAATGGATGCGACAAAGCCTTTCTACCAGCAGCTAGGCAATGATATCACATCACCATATAATGACGATTTGCCGGGAATTCCCGCACCAGCTTTTGAGACTCTATAACTTAAGTGGAGAGGAAAAAAAGTAGTAGGGCGCGGCATATTATATATTTTGAAATAAACCAAAAAGTTAATCATGCCGTACCCCTACAACCAGCTTTATCTGTGGGTTCAATCCAAAATCTAAAATCTAAAATCTAAAATTGAATGACTCTTAAGGCAGTTTTGTTTGATTTTAACGGCATCATCATTAACGACGAGCCAATTCATAAGCAGCTGATTGAGCAGATTTTAATGGCAGAAAATCTGCGACCGAAGCGGGATGAATTTCGCAAGTTTTGTTTGGGAAGGAGCGATCGCGCCTGTCTGAAAGATATTTTATCTCGTCGAGGTCGGGTAATTAGCGAAAGCTATCTCAATCAGCTAATTTCCCGCAAAGCTCAAGCTTACCAAGAACGATTAGCACAAATGGCAGAATTGCCTATCTATCCAGGTCTAGAAGACTTGATTCTCAAATTACAATCAGCTAATCTCAAAATTGGTTTGGTCACAGGGGCGTTGCGATCGGAAGTCGAACTAGTATTAAGTCGGGCTAACTTGGCGCAATACTTTTCAGTAATTATCTCCAGCGAGGATTTGAAAGTCAGTAAACCAGAACCAGACGGCTACTTACTGGCAATAGAACTATTAAACCAGGAATTTGCAAATCTTGACCTGCAACCCTCAGAATGTTTAGCAATTGAAGATACCCCAGCGGGTATTACCTCTGCTAAACGTGCGGGGATGCAGGTGCTAGGAGTAGCAAATACCTATCCATTTCATATAATCCAGCGTCAAGCCAATTGGAGTGTAGATTATTTTAGGGATTTGGAATTGGAACGCCTCCAGCAAGTGTTTTCTGCTGAAAAACTTCAACCAACCGTCACGGAATGTTAAAATAAGTTTTTGATGGTTAAAAGTCGTTTACTCGTCGCTAAAAGACTTTTAATCGCAAAGAAACTACATAAATGGGGAATTAGCTCAGTTGGTAGAGCGCTGCGATCGCACCGCAGAGGTCAGGGATTCGAGTTCCCTATTCTCCATCTGGTATAGCCTCTAGGGAGTGAAACAGTATCAATAAGTACTGTTTCAGTTCTTAATCAAGATATTGTTCGATTTATTAAGCGATTGGTAAATCTTGTTTCAACTTGTGTTGCCCGATGTTTGGTATGACAATTATTGGCTATCTTAAAACATAAAGCAATAATTAAGAGGCGAATCCATGACTCCGAATATGCTCCGTCAAATTTGGTCTTTGATTGAAGACACGCAATCAAATATACTACTAAAGCTAGATGACGCTAGTTTAGTCCAATGGCTGCTGAAACAACTGAAAAACCAGGGCTCTTTGAGCAGTAACGACGTAGATATTTTGAGTGACTACCTGCACTCAAAGTTAACCCTGATTCGTGATTTAGCCCAAGAACGTCAATCTGGTTGGCAAGAAAGTCACTAATAGTAAAGTAGGTTACATTCATCTCGCTTACCCTCAATTGAAAGGGGAAGTAACAGAGAAAGCAAGCACAAAATATATGCCTAAGTGGTGTTGCAGTATACTAATCACAATACCAATATTCTTGAACCTAATTAGTTGTAATGGGGAATCAAGAAAAAGCGTCGTTTCTGAAAATGCGAGTGCTAAACAACAGGTTAAAAGTCGGTTAGACACGGTAAAAAATCGTGGAAAACTAATTTGTGGTGTGAGTGGAGAATTGCCCGGTTTTAGTTTTGTTCGCGCAGATGGCAGATATGCTGGATTAGATGTAGATATTTGTCGAGCGATCGCAGCTGCTATATTTAACAATCCTAATGCCGTAGAATTCCGCAACTTGAATGCCAAAGAAAGATTTACTGCTGTCCAAACAGGTGAAGTAGATGTTCTCAGTCGTAACACCACTTTGACTTTGGGAAGAGATACGTCAGTCAGGATGGAATTTGCACCCGTAATTTTTTACGACGGACAAGGCATGATGGTGCGGAAAAATAGTGGCTTGAAAAAATTAGAAGACCTTAAAGGTAAACCAATTTGTACCCAAACAGGGACAACAAATGAACAAAATCTTGCCGATCAAATGCGTCGTCGCGGACTACCTTATCAACCAGTAGTTTTTGAAGATGTAAACACGGCTTATAC
>JBAVZX010000865.1:0-11453 GCA_049589015.1 Phormidium sp.
CAACTGGTACTCACAAACTGGGCTGGAATCAATAGAAGATTTATCCGTTCTTCAAGAACCACCCCTTGAGATGAAACCTTATTTATTTACGCATCAAGGCGGTACAGACTTGGACTTAAGTTTGATGGTTACGGAAGCTGATGGAATTTTTCAGATCTGTTGGGAATACAATATTGACTTGTTTGAAGCAACAACGATCGCCAGAATGTCCAATCATTTTGTCACCTTGCTGGAAAGTATTATTACCAATCCACAGCAGCAGATTTGGCAATTACCAATTTTAACCACAGTAGAACAAGAGCAGTTATTAGTGGAATGGAATGATACACAAACTGATTATCCGATCGATCAATGCCTACATCAATTATTTGAAGCACAAGTAGAAAAAACACCCGACGCAGTAGCAGTAATATTTGAAAATCAACAATTGACTTATGGGGAGTTGAATAGTCGCGCCAATCAACTAGCACATTATCTACGCTCTTTAGATGTGGATGCTGATGTGCCAGTAGGCATTAGTGTTGAACGCTCTCTCTTAATGGTGGTGGGAATACTAGGCATTCTCAAAGCGGGTGGAGCTTATGTTCCCCTAGACCCAGAATATCCCACTCAACGTTTGGGTTTTATGCTTGCAGATTCATCTGTGGCAGTACTACTCACACAACAGGGATTGTTGAACAGACTGCCGGAGCATCAAGCACAAACTGTTTGTTTGGATCTTGATTGGCAAGTTATTTCCGGCTTTAGTCAGGAAAATTTTAGCACTAATGTACATTCCCACAACTTAGCTTATGTAATTTATACCTCTGGTTCCACAGGTCAGCCCAAGGGCGTAGCAATGAATCATCTCCCCCTAGTCAATCTGATCATTTGGCAACAGCAACATACAACTACTTCTCCAGGAGGCAAAACCCTACAATTTGCACCAATGAGCTTTGATGTCTCCTGCCAAGAAATGTTCTCTACCTGGTGTGATGGAGGGACATTAGTGTTGATTAGCGAGCAATTGCGCCGAGATCCAGTGGCTTTATTAGGTTTACTGCAAGAACAAGCTGTCGAGCGAGTGTTTCTCCCCTTTGTTGGCTTACAACAACTGGCTGAGGTAGGGATAGGTAGCAAATCGGTGCTGCAACTGCGGGAAATCGTGACAGCAGGGGAACAACTACAGATGACTCCGGCAATTACTCATTGGTTGAATCAGCTGAGGAATTGTACATTGCACAATCATTATGGGCCGTCAGAAAGTCATGTGGTAACGAGTTTTACCTTGAGTCATTCTATAGCGAATTGGATGCTACTACCACCGATCGGTCGCCCCATAGCCAACAGCCAAATCTATATTCTCGACTCCTACCTGCAACCAGTACCAGTAGGAGTCCCTGGAGAATTATACATCGGAGGAGTCGGACTAGCCAGAGGATACCTGAACCGCCCAGAATTAACTATTGATAAATTCATCCCCAATCCCTTCAGCAGTGAACCCGATTCCCGACTCTACAAAACCGGAGATAAAGCCCACTATTTACCAGATGGCAACATCGAATACTTAGGACGCATCGACAACCAAGTGAAAATCCGAGGTTTCCGCATTGAGTTAGGCGAAATCGAAGCAATTTTGGGGCAACATCCCCAAGTCAAAGCCGTTGTAGTGATTGTCCGGGAAGACAGCCCCGGAGAAAAACGCCTGGTTGCTTATCTAGTCTCCGATTTAGAAGTCACACCAACAACTAACGAACTGCGAGAATATCTGAAAGCTAAATTGCCAGAATACATGATACCGAGTGCTTTTGTCTTCCTCGAAGCCTTGCCACTCACACCTAATGGTAAAATCGATCGTCGTACCTTACCTACACCAGATTTCCAGAACGAGCAAAAAGACAAATACGTAGCTCCACGTACCCCAGTTGAAGAAATCCTCGCCCAAATTTGGACACAAGTCCTGAAACTAAACTCAATCGGCGTTTATGATAACTTTTTTGAGCTTGGGGGACATTCCCTGTTAGCAACCCAAGTCATATCACGGTTGCCAGAAGCCTTTGGGATTAACCTACCCTTACGTCATTTATTTGAATCCCCAACCGTAGCACAGTTAAGTCAGGTGATTTCGGCGCAGCTTCAAACAGGCTTAGGGTTAGATATACCAGCAATTGTACCCGTGTCGAGAGACACAGACATCCCCCTGTCTTGGGCACAAGAACGCCTGTGGTTTGTGAATCAGTTAGAAGGAAAAAGTAGTGCCTACACCATGCCATTTACCATCAGGTTGCTGGGGAATCTGAATGTCAAAGCTTTAGAACAAGCATTTGCACAACTAGTGCAGCGCCATGAACCATTGCGAACTCGGTTTCAAATCAAGAATAACCAGCCAATACAAATCATTGACCAAAATCTGAGTTTCACCTTACCAGTAATAAACCTGCAACATCTACCAGAAGCAAAAACACAACTCAAAGCACAGTTAACAGAAGAAGCCAGAAAACCATTCGATTTAGCCAATGGTTCAGTATTACGAGTCAAGCTGTGGCAAATCGCACCCCTAGAGTATGTCTTACTCTTTGCCATACACCACATCGCCTCTGATGGCTGGTCAATGGGTGTGTTAATCGCAGAAGTATCCGCCTATTATCGAGGGATGGCTACGGGTACTGCCATAGAATTACCTGCATTACCCATACAGTATGCCGACTATGCAGTATGGCAACGTCAATGGTTGACGAATCAAGTATTAGAGCGACAGTTAACCTATTGGAAGCAACAGTTAACCGGAGCGCCACCACTGTTAGAATTACCCACTGACCGTCCCCGTCCCGCAGTGCAAACTTTTCGCGGTGGCGTAGAGAAATTACAACTCAATAGCCAACTGAGCCAACAGCTTAAACAGCTGAGTCGAACATCAGGAACTACCCTGTTTATGACACTGCTAGCAGGTTTTGTGGTGTTAATGTCACGCTACAGTGGAC
Source organism: Phormidium sp. (assembly GCA_049589015.1). Taxonomy (GTDB): domain Bacteria; phylum Cyanobacteriota; class Cyanobacteriia; order Cyanobacteriales; family Aerosakkonemataceae; genus Floridanema. The sequence goes on from JBAVZX010000865.1 coordinate 2,961, forward strand.
AAACCGATTTGGTAATCGGCTCACCCATTGCCAATCGCCACCGTCAAGAAATTGAAGGTTTAATCGGCTTTTTTGTCAATACTTTATCGCTGAGATTTGACTTATCCACCGAACCAACATTTGAATCCCTTCTAGCTCAAGTGAAACAGGTCACACAAAATGCTTATGAGCATCAAGATTTGCCTTTTGAGATGTTAGTCGAACAGTTGCAAGTGGAACGCAACTTAGACCGAAATCCATTGGTACAGGTAGTGTTTGCCCTGCAAAATGCACCCTCCTCCCCTTGGGATTTGCCTGGGGTCAGGGTAGAAGAAATGGCTACCGCAGTGGAGTCAGTTCGAGTTGACCTAGAAGTACACTTGTGGGATGAATCATCTGGACTGGGAGGTTTTTGCTGTTACAACCGGGATTTATTTGATAGAGCGACGATAATTCGGATGATGCAACATTTCCAGATGTTGTTAGCTGCCATCGTTGAAAATTCCCAGCAGTCAGTAGCTTTACTCCCGATGCTCACAACCCAGGAGCGCCATCAACTGTTAATTGAGTGGAATAATACACAAACAGATTATCCAGTTGATAAATGTCTGCATCAATTATTTGAAGAACAAGTAGAAAAAACACCCGATGCAGTAGCACTAGTATTTGAAGAGCAACAATTAACTTATGCTCAATTGAACATTCGCGCCAATAAATTAGCACATTATTTACGTTATGAAGGCGTGGGTGCAGATGTATTGGTGGGGATTTGTGTGGAACGTTCAATTGAAATGATTGTGGGAATATTGGGAATTCTCAAAGCAGGTGGCGCGTATCTTCCCCTAGACCCAGAATATCCCAGAGAACGGTTGCACTTTATCTTAGAAGATGCAGGGATATCACTATTACTAACCCAATCTTTTCTGTTAGAGCAATTACCCCACATTGAGCCAAAACCACTCAATCAAATCTTATGTTTAGATGAACTAACTTTTAGTGAAGAATTAACAAGTAATCCTCAACTGCAAACTACCGCAGATCATTTAGCTTACGTGATTTACACCTCTGGTTCTACGGGAAAACCCAAAGGTGTGATGATTGAACATCGTGCTATTGTGAATCTGAGTTGGATTTGGGCGCAAACTTTTCAAGTGCAGTCTTCTAGCCGTTTGCTTCAGTTTGGCTCGTTTAGTTTTGATTTATCTGTGGCAGAAATCGCTACTAGTTTAGTCAGTGGTGCTAGTTTATATCTGGAAGATAAAGAAACTTTGTTACCTAGTCAAACTTTGGTTGATTTCTTACTAGAACATCGAATTACTCACAGCTTTTTATCAGCTTCAGCTTTATCTGTCTTACCGGAAGCAGATTTACCAGATTTGCAATGTTTAACTGTGGGTGGTGAGGCTTGTCCCCCTCAGTTAGCTAGCTTTTGGGGTCTAGGAAGACAGTTCTACAATTGCTATGGACCTACAGAATCTACAGTAACAGCTGCGATCGCACTCATACAACCCAATGGAGAAAAACCGCCTATTGGAAAACCTGTGTCGAATCTGCGAATTTACATCTTAGATAAGAAGAATCAACCATTACCATTAGGAATACCCGGAGAATTGTGCATTGCTGGAGTTGGATTAGCTAGAGGTTATTTAAATCGTCCTGATTTAACAGAAGAAAAGTTTATTGAAGTGAACTTATGCGGTCAAATTGAGCGCATTTATAAAACCGGAGATTTAGCACGCTATTTACCAGATGGTAATATCGAATATCTGGGACGCATTGATAATCAAGTAAAAATACGCGGCTTCCGCATCGAATTAGGCGAAATTGAAGCAATATTAATTCAACATCCCCAAGTACAATCTAGCGTAGTCATCGCCAGAGTTGACAACCCTGGAGAAAAACGCCTAGTTGCTTATCTAGTTTCCGATTCCGAAGTCACACCGACAACTAACGAACTGCGAGAATATCTGAAAGCTAAATTGCCAGAATACATGATACCGAGTGCTTTTGTCTTTCTCTTAACCCTGCCACTCACACCTAATGGTAAAATCGATCGTCGTGCTTTAAAAGCACCAGATTTTGACAACGCACATACAGAGAACTATGTAGCACCACGCACCCCAATAGAAGAAATCCTCACCCATCTGTTTTCGCAAGTTCTTAAACTTAACCAAGTCGGAATTTACGACAACTTCTTTGAATTAGGGGGACATTCCTTACTAGCTACCCAATTAATTTCTCGCATTCGCAGTCACCTACAAGTAGAACTACCACTAAGGAGTCTTTTTAGCGCACCCACAATCACCGAATTAGCTTCCAATATTCAACAATTACAGACACAAAACTTACAACTGAATTCTCCACCAATTGTCAAGCGAAACAACAATAGTGATTTACCGCTATCTTTTGCCCAAACTCGATTGTGGTTTATCGACCAATTTCAACCTAATAGTGCGTTATACAACATTCCTTTGGCTTTGCGTATAAAAGGAAGATTGCAAATAGCCACATTAGAACAAAGTTTAACCGAAATAGTTCAGCGTCATGAAGCCTTACGAACTAATTTCATCACTATTGATGGGCAAGCAAATCAAATCATTCACGCGGAAAACAACGGAAAATTAATAATAGTTGACTTGCAGCATTTAGGGACAACTGAACAAGAAATAGCTGCCCAAGAAGTAGTGCAACAAGAAACAGTTCAAACCTTTGACTTAGCCAATGATTCCTTAATGAGAACCACATTAATCAAGCTAGGTGAAACTGAACATATTCTGATTATTTGTATGCACCACATAATTAGTGATGGCTGGTCAATGGGTGTATTTGTTCAAGAACTAGCAGCACTCTACAAAGCTGATACTCAAAATCAACCTTCTCTGGAAGACTCTACGCAAACATCTTTAACTCCCCTACCGATTCAATATCCTGACTTTGCCTTATGGCAGCGTCAGTGGTTACAAGGGGAAATTCTGCAAACTCAATTAACTTACTGGAAACAACAACTGGCAGATGCACCCGCTTTATTATCACTTCCCACAGACCGCAAGAGACCATCTGTACAAACTTATAGAGGTGCTCACCAAAAATTTGATCTTTCTGTGGAATTGACCGAGAAGTTAACACAATTAAGTCAAGAACAAGGGGTAACTTTGTTTATGACTTTGTTGGCAGGGTTTAATACTTTACTTTACCGCTATACAGGAGAATCAGATATTGTAGTTGGTTCACCCATTGCCAACCGCAACCACAGTGAAATAGAACGGCTAATTGGCTTTTTTGTCAATACTTTGGTACTGAGAACTGATTTATCAGAAAATCCCAGCTTTACCGAGTTAATTAATCGAACCAGAGAGGTATGTTTGGCGGCATACACTCATCAAGATTTGCCGTTTGAAATGTTAGTAGAAGCTGTCCAACCGACACGGGATTTGAGCTATAGTCCGCAGTTTCAAGTGATGTTTGTACTTCAGAATGCGCCTGTATCCGAATTAGAGTTATCTGGGCTAACTTTGAGTCCTAAAGAATTGGAAATGCCCATCTCTAAATTCGATTTAACTTTATCAATGGAGAACACACCTCATGGACTAATCGGAGTGTGGGAATATAATACAGACTTATTTGATAGCAGTACCATTGGGCGAATTACAAGTCATTTTCAGACTTTGCTGGAAGCTATTGTCGAAAATCCCAGCCAACCAATTTCTCAATTACCAATTTTAACCACAGTAGAACAACAGCAGTTATTAGTGGAGTGGAATGATACTCAAACAGATTATCCAGTTGATAAGTGTATTCATCAATTATTTGAAGAACAGGTAGAAAAGACACCAGATGCAGTAGCAATAATATTTGAAAATCAACAATTAACTTATGCTCAATTGAACATTCGCGCCAATCAATTAGCACATTATTTACGTTATGAAGGCGTAGATGCTGATGTATTGGTGGGGATTTGTGTAGAACGTTCAATTGAAATGATTGTGGGAATATTGGGAATTCTCAAAGCAGGTGGCGCGTATCTTCCCCTAGACCCAGAATATCCGGCTGAACGTTTGCACTTGATGCTCTATGACTCCCAAGTTTCCCTATTGCTTACCCAACAGTGGCTATTGGAAAAACTACCACAATCTCCAACCCAGCTAGTTTTGTTAGATGAAGCTTGGTCACAAATTGCCCAATATAGCCTGGATAACCCGACCATTGGAGTAGGAGCTTCCCATTTAGCAAATGTGATTTACACTTCCGGTTCTACAGGTAAACCCAAAGGGGTAATGGTGGAACATCAAGGATTGTGTAACCTAGCCATAGCTCAGATTCAGACTTTTGGGTTAAATAGCGATAGTCGCGTTCTCCAATTTGCTTCCTTCAGTTTTGATGCTTCGATTTGGGAAGTGCTGATGGCTTTTGGCTCAGGAGCAACGCTTTATCTGGGAAGCAAAGAAACTCTGATGCCAGGGGAACCATTAATTAAGCAATTGCGTGATGATCAAATCACTCATGTCACTTTACCACCCTCAGCGCTAGCAGTCTTGCCCACAGAAGAATTACCAGCACTCTCGACGCTTATTGTTGCTGGAGAAGCTTGTGCGATCGAACTAATGCAACAATGGTCGGTAGGGAGAAAGTTTTACAATGCTTATGGGCCAACAGAGGCTAGTGTCTGTGCCACCATTGCCCAATGCGCTGATCATGATCCTAAAATATCGATCGGTCGTCCCATAGTCAACACCCAAATCTACATCCTCGATCAATATCTGCAACCATTACCGATTGGAGTCCCTGGAGAATTGCATATCGGTGGTGCCGGATTAGCCAGAGGCTATCTGAACGCAAGAGAATTAACTGATGAAAAATTCATCCCCCATCCCTTCAACAATCAATCTAATTCCCGTCTTTACAAAACCGGAGATTTAGCACGCTATTTACCAGATGGCAATATCGAATACCTGGGACGGATTGATAATCAAGTAAAAATTCGGGGTTTCCGCATTGAATTAGGCGAAATCGAAGCAGTATTAAGCCAACATCCCCAAATCCAAACCTCCGTAGTCATCGCCAGAGTTGACAACCCTGGAGAAAAACGCCTAGTTGCTTATCTAGTTTCCGATTCCGAAATCACGCTGACAACCAACGAACTGCGAGAATATCTGAAAGCTAAGTTGCCAGAATACATGATACCGAGTGCTTTTGTCTTCCTCGAAGCCTTGCCACTTACACCAAATGGTAAAGTCGATCGTCGTGCCTTACCGAAACCCGAATCCCGCTCAGGAATTGAAAATAGTTTAGTCCTCCCCCGCACCCCAGTAGAAGAAACACTGGCAACAATTTGGAAACAAGTCCTCCGAGTCGGAGAAATTGGTATCCATGATAACTTCTTTCAACTCGGTGGCGATTCAATCTTAAGCATCCAAATCATCAGCCGAGCCAAAAAAGCCGGATTAGAACTAACAGTAAAACAACTATTTAGCAATCAAACGATCGCTGAATTAGCCGCCGTCGCAGGTGTTACTAAAGCCATTGAAATTTCTCAAGAATTAGTCACAGGAAAAGTAGAATTAACCCCAATTCAACAATGGTTTTTGGAGCAAAACTGGATTGAACCACACCACTTTAATCAATCATTTTTACTCACAACACCATCCAATTTCCAGCCGGAATTATTAAAACCAATCTGGCAGCAATTACTGCTCCATCATGATGCGTTGCGTTTACGTTTTACCCAAACCGAATCAGGTTGGGAACAGATTCACGCCACGCCAAATGATAGCATTGCTATATCCTGTTTCGATTTATCAAATCTCCCAGAAAATGAGATTGCCATTACCATCGAAAACACTGCCAACTCCTTACAAGCGAGTTTAAATTTGGCAGAAAACCTCGTTCAAGTTGCCTATTTCAACTTAGGAGAAAATCAACCGGGAAGATTATTAATAGTAATTCACCATTTAGTAGTCGATGGAGTCTCTTGGCGAATTTTATTAGAAGACTTGCAGACAGCTTACCAGCAATTAAGTCAAGGCTTCCGTGAGTGTCAGCCGAACGGTCAACCAATTGGATTACCACCAAAAACTACTTCCTTCCAAGATTGGGCAAAACATTTGCAAGAATACGCTCGAACGGAAGTTTTAAAATCCGAATTATCTTATTGGTTGTCCGATTACACCTCAGTTTCTCCCATTCCTGTAGACTATCCCCAAGGAGAAAACACAGTTGCTTCAGCTAACTATATCTCTGTGTCGTTAAATGAAGCCGAAACTCAAGCACTCTTACAAGATGTCCCCAAAGCATATAAAACTCAAATTAATGATGTTTTATTGACAGCTTTAGTCTTGGTTTTAAGCAAATGGACAAATTCCCAAACGGTGTTATTCAACTTAGAAGGTCATGGACGGGAAGATATTATTGAGGGTGTAGATTTATCCCGGACTGTCAGTTGGTTTACTACAATTTTCCCGGTGGCGATCGAACTAGAAACAACAGATAATCTCGGAGAAGCTTTAAAATCAGTTAAAGAACAATTACGCCAGATTCCTCATAAAGGAATTGGCTATGGACTTTTGCGTTATTTGTCTGGCGATCGAGATATCCAAAACCAACTTGAAACTAAAGAAAAACCAGAAATCACCTTTAATTATCTAGGTCAATTTAGCCAAATTTTCAATCAAAATTCGCTGCTTCAATTAGCAAATGAATCGAGTGGAAATAGCCAAAGTTTACAAGGCAAACGCTCTAATTTACTCGATATAAACTCCATAATTACTAACGAACAATTGCACATAGATTGGACATACAGCACTCATGTTCATTACTCTAGTACCATTGAACAGATTGCCCAAGAATTTATTGATACCTTAAGAGAGCTAATTATTCATTGTTTATCACCAGAAAACGGTGGTTATACTCCGAGTGATTTCCCGTTAGTCAAACTGAGTCAAATAGAGATCGATCGCGTTTTAGCAACTTCAGCACAAGAAGCAGGACAAAAGACAACTAATTGGCAAAATATTGAGGATATTTATCCCTTATCGCCAATGCAACAGGGGATGTTATTTGAAAGTTTGTATGCTCCCGAATCAGGAGTATATTTTGAGCAAATGACTTTCTCGATTACCGGAAATTTAAATGTGTCAGCGTTTGAGCAAGCTTGGCAACAAATAGTAGCACATCATTCAATTTTCCGCACCGCCTTTGTCTGGGAATCTTTGCCTCAACCAGTGCAACTTGTCTTTCGACAAGTTAATGTTAATATCGTCACTTATGATTGGCAAAATTTATCTGCTAATGAGCAACAACAGCAATTAGAGGAATTTCTTGAATCCGATCGCCAGCTGGGTTTCTCATTTTCGCCAGCGCCATTAATGCGTTTATATCTAATTCAAACCCAAGAGAATACTTACCAATTTGTTTGGAGTTTTCATCATATATTGCTAGATGGTTGGTCTTTACCTTTGGTGTTGAAAGACCTCTGGAATTTCTATCAAGTTATGTTGACGGGTAAAACTTTAGATCATCAATCCTCACTCAACTACCGACAGTATATTGCTTGGCTACAACAACAAGATGTTGCTCAATCTGAAGCTTTTTGGCAACAAAAACTTGCCAGTTTTAGTGCGCCAACTCCTTTGATGATTGATAAACCTTTATTGCATCGGGAAAATGGCTCGGCTAGTTATGGGCAACAACATATTGAGTTAAGTTTATCAGCAACGGTAAAGGCTAATAATTTTGTTCGAGAACATCAATTAACCCTTTCTAATTTGGTGCAGGCGACTTGGGCTTTGTTGCTGTCTCGCTATTCTCAAGAGTCTGATGTGGTGTTTGGTGCGACTGTTTCTGGTCGTCCGCCTGTTATTAATGGAGTTGAGTCGATGGTAGGGTTATTTATTAATACCTTACCGATGCGGGTTCGATTCAATGAAAATACTAAACTTCTGGAAATTTTAAAAGATTTACAGGCGCAACTTGTAGAATCGGAACAGTTTTCTTATAGTTCCTTGGTGGAGATTCAAGGATTTAGTAATGTACCTAGAGGTACTTCTCTGTTTGATAGTATTTTGGTGTTTGAAAATTATCCAATAGATAGCGATCTTTTAGAAGACAATAGTAACTTTTCGTTCTCTAATTTCCGAGCGATCGAACATACGAATTATCCTTTAACGATTCTAGTAGGTCCTAGCGAACAATTGTTTCTGAAGGTGAGCTATGATACGAACTGTTTTGATGATGACGCAATCAGCCGAATGTTGGGTCATTTTGTCACATTGCTAGAAGCAATTGTCGCCAATCCCGAAACGCCTATTTCCCATTTACCGATGTTAACTCCATCGGAACAACAGCAGATATTAATCGAATGGAACAATACTCAAACAGATTATCCGATCGATCAATGTTTGCATCAGTTGTTTGAAGCACAAGTAGAAAAAACACCAGACGCAGTAGCAGTAATATTTGAAAATCAACAATTGACTTATCGGGAATTGAATAATCGAGCCAATCAATTAGCACATTATT
>JBAVZX010000866.1:0-1659 GCA_049589015.1 Phormidium sp.
CTATGCCTAAAATTTAGAAAGCGCAAGAAAATATTTAAGTGATAATTTTTACTTGCTTAAGTAAGTGTTCGCGCCCTGCAATAACTTTTTAAACTGTACATCTTCCCTACTTCTTCCCGACTGTTGCCTAACCTTTAAGTATCTCCAGAGCGAAGGGATAAAAATAGTCAAAGCATCAGCTATAACTAGTTCTCTCTCAGATGATTATTAATCACTTATCCCAATTTGCCAATGTCGCGTCAAACAGGACTAAATAATTATGGCAACACAAATTTTTGACGAAACGAAAGCAGAAATATTTACCGATCGCATACTTGGTGTAATCAATGATGGCGCATTAGCACTGATGATTTCTGTTGGTCATCGTACCAAATTGTTTGATACTTTAGCCGAATTACCACCTGCTACTAGCCAGGAAATTGCTGATGCCGCAGGCTTAAATGAAAGGTATGTGCGAGAATGGTTAGGGGCAATGGTAACAGGACAGTTAATTGATTACAATCCAAGTGAAAAAACTTATTATTTGCCTCCAGAACATTCGGCTTTTTTAACTAAGTCAGCTGGCGCAAATAATATGGCTCCGATCGCGCAATTTATTTCTGTGTTAGGAACAGTAGAAGACAAAATTGTAGATTGTTTTTCCAAAGGTGGCGGTGTACCTTATTCGGAATATAAACGCTTTCATGAAGTCATGGCGGAAGAAAGTGGACAAACGGTGGTAGCGGCTTTAGAAGAACACATTTTGCCGTTAATTCCTGGGATAAAAGAGGCTTTAGAACAGGGAATTAATGTGTTAGATGTTGGTTGTGGTAGTGGTCGGGCGATGAACAAATTGGCGCAGACATTTCCTAATAGTAAATTTTGGGGATATGATATTTCGCCAGAAACGATCGCCACTGCTACCGCCGAAGCTCAACAAAAAAGATTGACTAATGTTCGCTTTCAAATTAAAGATGCTGCCAGTTTTGACGAAAGCGATCGCTATCATTTAATTACCACCTTTGACGCAATTCATGACCAAGCAAAACCTGATATAGTTTTGCGTAACATCCAAAAAGGATTGCGTCCTGATGGAGTTTATTTGATGCAAGATATCCATGCTGCAACCGAAGTAAATCATAACTTAGATCATCCAATTGCCCCATTCCTTTACACTATTTCCTGTATGCACTGCATGACGGTTTCCCTCGCAGATGGTGGCATGGGATTAGGTACAATGTGGGGTCAAGAAAAGGCATTACAAATGTTAGCTGATGCGGGATTTACTCATGTAGAAGTCAAACAATTAGAACACGACTTGCAAAATGATTACTACATTGTCAGAAAAGATTGAAATTTACTGAATTCGGATGTATAGTTTACAGGGGAATTGGTTATGTGCAAAGTTTGTACCTTGGCGTTGCGCCGTCAGAGTTTGAATAAAACTAAGTCGCAACTCTTAAATAGCAGCCAAGTTTTTTCCCTAACAGATCTCAAGAATTTTTCTTCTCAAATTCCCAAGTTGAATCAGTCTGAAAGCCAAATAAGACCCGGAAATTTTATGAAATTTAAGGTAAAGTGAAAGTAGAAACATCATATCAGCGCTTAATCTACTCAGATCTGGCAACAGGGGAGGTAGAACCTCCCAGATCTCGTTCCCAGGTTCAACCTGGGAACGAA
>JBAVZX010000867.1:0-2638 GCA_049589015.1 Phormidium sp.
ACCCAACTTTTCCGCGTAAGCAATATCTGCTGCACCGACTTTAGAAATTCCTTCGTGATAAACTTCTTCGAGTTTGATCCGTCCGCCATAAGCCAAAGAAGCGAGAATGGCAATTTTATCAGCGGCATCCAACCCTTCCACATCAGCAGTCGGATCAGCTTCAGCGTAACCCAACTTTTGAGCATCGGCTAAAACATCAGCAAAATCAGCGCCTTCATTTTGCATCCGGGTGAGGATGTAGTTAGTCGTACCGTTGACAATACCTGTAATTGCTTGAATGCGGTTAACGCCTAAAGTTTGTTTTAAAGGTTGAATAATGGGGATACCGCCGCCGACTGCTGCTTCTAACATCACATAAACGCCTTTTTCGTTGGCAGCATCGTAGATTTCTTCAGCGAAACGGGAAATTACGGCTTTGTTAGCGGTAACGACGTGCTTTCCGTGAGCAATAGCTTTCAGGATTAGCGATCGCGCAGGTTCCAACCCACCCAACAGTTCTACCACAATATCAACTTCCGGGTCTGTAGCGATCGCCTCCAAATCAGTAGTCAGAATCTCCTTAGATATTTGCACATCACGGGGTTTCGAGATGTCGCGCACTCCCACCCGATAGATTTCCAATTCTTGCACCAACGGGTGACGACCATCTGGAGAGAGCAAAATTTCCGCCGTTCCCGTTCCCACCGTTCCTAGTCCCAGTAAACCAATTTTAAAAGTCACGCTTCTAACCTGTTCTGACTAAACCTTTCCAAAACTATTGTGACATTTGTCGTGTTAACCGAGACACTTTGAGAAAAAATTGTCTATCTTACTATCACCAAATTGAAAAATCAGTAATCGGTTTAATAATTACATCGTTAGCTATTGCGGCATTTAGTTGGCGATCGTCAAATCAGCAACTCGTTTTTCCCCCATTTTTCTAACTCCTTTTAATTACAGATAATTTACCAAGAGAATTTTCTCATTCTAGCAATACAATTAGCTTGCCAACAACCACGCCAATCAAAATAGCAATCATCCCTAAAACCACCAAAATTGCCCAGAGTCCGCGCTTGAGCAACTTACTTTGGCGTTGTTGCTCTTTTTCCATATTTTCTAACTTTAACTTTAGGAGATCTTGTTGGCGAATACTGTCTCCCAGAGATTGTAATTGATGCAAAACTTGCGCTTCTTGAACTTGCACTCTCTGGAGGACTGTTTCAACTTCTGACATTGCCTGTTCAACTAATTTTGATTGGAATTTAGCAATTAATTCCTGAGATTGTTCTAGTTGCTGTTTGGTGAGTTTCTCTCTTTCTTCAATGCGGGAAGCTTCATTTTGCAAAATTTGTAAATTTTCTTGAGCATCATGATTAAATTTATCAGTGATTTGACGGAGGCGATCGCTAACCTGATAATACTCTTGTCGCAACCTTTCTAAACCATCCCTCCCGCCTACTTCTTTAATCACAAAAACCACATCTTCCCGCAATTCTCCTATTTCTAATTTCACCTGCATAACTTCCTGCAATATAGCTTCATTTTTAGTAGTTATTCCCGATACATTCCCCCGCGCTGCTATCAATTCCTGCCTAATTTCTTGCAGCTGCGTTTTAGATTCAACTAAATCCCTACGAGCATTTTGAATATCTTGATTTAAAGCTGACAATATTTCTGGATCGCCTACTTCATCTACCACAGACTTAACTGCCTTTTCCATCCGCTCTAAATCTTTGATTCGGATTTCTACATTAGCACTTAATTTCTGAATTCTCCTTACCTGCTTCTGAGCATCACGCAACAAATGCTCTACTTCTAACTTATTATCCAAAGCATTAGAAATTTCCCCCTGCACTTCTCTAACTTGGTTGAGAGTTTCATCAGCTTTGGTGACACCTTCCCTAGCTTTTACAATTCCTTCATTGATTTTTTGCCAAAGTTTTTCTAAGTTATTAATAGTATCCAAATCGCTTTGATTCACCATAGCACCTCTATATTTATTTAACTAAAAACTGGGAAAAGAACGCTCAACAAAAGCCTGACACAATAGAGATAACAAAGAACCAGACTTTTCTGCTATTTCAGGGAAAGGATAATCATTAGGCCAAGATTTTCCTAATTTCATTCGCACTCTTGCTGCTTCATAAGGAAGATTGTTTTTTTCTAAATCTTGAGCAATACTAGTAAGTAAACGTTGAAATTCTTCGCAATTATGTTCTTTTAATGCCAATGCCAAATCAACCGCTTCCCAAGAACGGTGCATCGCCCTAAGCAGCAAACAACGCAGCGAAATATTATTACTCGGAATTTGCTCTAATTCTTGGGGCAAATTAGCATAATTATTTCTCAATTTAACCAGAGCTTCTTGTTCCCATTGCAAAAGTTCTTCACCCGCAACTCCGGCTAATTCTAGAACTAGGTAACTATCAAAAAAGGGCTTGCTTTTTGCACAGCTTGCCAGTAATTCTTGCTTTTTATTTTCGGCATTATTGCGGATTTCACTGATATCTATATCACTAGCAATTTCGGCTATCCAAGTAGCAGCAGATAGAGGATCGATCGTTCGGCAACATTCAAAATATTTATTGCCAATACGTTCTAACTCTTGAGTAGTTGCAACTACTAATAAACGAGAACGAGGGCGAGTAAGTAGAGTATA
>JBAVZX010000868.1:0-6572 GCA_049589015.1 Phormidium sp.
CCAAGCAGGAAGATGCAGATAAACCTTCAATATCGCTAGCAGAAGTAAAGAAACAATTGGGATTATCAGAGTAAGAACTATTTAAAATAAATATCGCCCGGAAATCAATTTCCGGGCTAATAGCGAAACTCGGTTAAAACCGACTAAAAACCACAACAAAAATTGCAGTCCGTTTCAACGGACTTTAGCTATTAGACTGGGATTTGAATCGCAGGCGGGCTAGGAGGGTTGCCATTAACTTCCTATAATATAAGTAAGAATGAAATAAAAAATTAATCATAAGACAATAAGCAATGAATACCCAATTAGTTGAATCCGTAGTCCAAGTTATCATGTCTCTCTCTCAAGAAGAGCGAACTTTGCTTGAAGAAAAACTATTCGCAAATCTTCCTTACCCTGCCAATGCTGAATTAATCCAACTTGCCAAAAGCGGCGGTTGCTTTGATTTTCTCAACGATGAACCGGATATTTACACTTTAGAAGATGGAGAACCAATCTAATGACACTCCAAAAAGGAGATATTGTCTTAGTACAATTTCCATTTGCTGATTTGAGTCAGACAAAATTACGCCCTGCGGTAGTGCTGTCTGTAATTTCTAATCCTGATGAAGTTACTCTTTGCTTTATTTCTTCTCAAAATGTGGCTAATTTAAGTCCAGAGGAATTTGCTATGAATTCTTCCGATCAAGAATTTCAAGAAACTGGCTTGCGAGTATCTTCTAAAGTTAGGGTAACTCGAATTGTCACTCTTGAAAGTCGGTTACTTCTCAGACGCTTGGGTAAGTTGGGAAATCAGCAAATGCAACAATTAAACACAATTATGATTCAGGCGTTTCACTTAACGTAAATTTTCAAAATCAGAAGTATAAACTATAAAATGGCTGAATTGTTGGAAAATCCCAATCAAGAAAATAGTACTTCTGAACAATCAACGGCTGAAGATATTGATAATGAATCTCATCCTAAAAGTTAATATGTTTTATTTAAAATTTACTATATATGAGCACACAGATTTCCATTATTAGATAATATGTCAAATTACAGATTTTAGCAAGAGGTTTTTGGCAATTTTAGGACTTAGGGATAAAAAGTTAGTTTCGACAATTTGCGATCGCCAAATTCCCCCTCCTCACCCCCCCTAACAGCCACAAATACCGTAAAATCTTGGTATTTATTATTTGAGGGAGAACAAATGGAATCTCGTGAATACGAATTTAGTAGTTCCCAGAACGAACTAATCAAAAACCTGGCTGATAAAATGCGCTTTGTCGCCTACTTCCTGATCGCGGTTGGTGCTCTGGGAGCGCTAGGTGGGCTGTTATCATTACGAACAGGTGGTGTAGGTAATATCATCAGCGCGGTTGTTTACATCTTAATCGGTGTTTGGACTAACAGCGCTTCTTCAGCTTTCCGGCGCATTGTAGAAACTAGCGGAAGTGACATCGAAAACTTGATGGGTGCATTGGGTGAGTTGAGAAAACTTTACACTTTGCAATACTGGCTGTTAATCATTGCTTTGGTGTTTATTGCGATCGCATTAGTGTTTGCTTTGATTTTGACATTCTCTACTGTAGGCAGGTAGAGTATTAACAAATACCAATCTAAATCGGGACAAACAAGCATTTTTTAAGAATCAGAATTCAGAATGCACCATCTTTTATTTCTTGCATTCTGAATTTCAATTCCCTAAACCTCACTCTGTCGTCAAACTTTGCTGTTTCACTCCTCTTATTTGCCAAATCTTCGTCACAGCAACTCCCAACAACATCGCCAATAAAATCGCAGTGAATATCGGCAATAAAATTCCTAAAATTGACAAAACAATCGAAGTTGCAGTTTCAAATGTCGCAAAAACTGGATTACCCAAACCACCAGTTGTCGTAGTAGAAAATAACCGAGTAATATTTGTGATTCCTTCCACAATAGCAGCAGATCCACCACCTGCGATCGCAGCCACACTCCACTGAAGTACTGGATCAAAATGAGTAAACATCGAAGCAGTAATTATTGTTCCCGTAATCACTGCAACTGGTGTTGCTAAAGCATCTAAAAAATGATCTAACCAAGGAATATAATAAGCAGTAACTTCAATTAAAGTAGCGATCGAAAATGCTACCAAAGCCTCATAAGTACCAATCCACTCAAACCCAGGTGCAGGAGTCCAAACTCCCGATAAAGCAGCAATACTCATCGCTAAAGGCGGAACAAAAACCCGAAAGCCACAAGCAGCACTTAAACTGATTCCTAAACAAATTCCTAAAAAAATCTCCATATAATTTTCCTCTAAAATGAATTATTAACGCCACTTTATTAACTTTGACAAAAGTTTAGTCTACTCTACATCTAACTCTTGGTGGACTTATATAGAACCAATGATAGTTTATTATTTTATTAGTATAGATTAGTTAGATTGCTAGTAAATTTATCAAGGCAATCTCTTTCTATTTACTTAATAATTTAGTCCAATAGAAAGAGTAAAGGCTGATCCGAAATTGGCTAATTTCATAGAAATAGGGTTATGTTATCGATGAATCTGGACGAATGGATAACTTAGCGTTCTTGCACATAGATCTGTGGAGGAACGCTAAAATTTAATTAATTTCCTCTGGGAGAACTGAACTCCAATTCGTCTGCCAGTTTCAGTAGCAGCAATTAAATTAAATAAATAGTAAAATAGATAAAGTGCATCTATATGGAAGTATCAAAGTGACGATAGAGTAATCTGGTTGTTTGTCAAAAGCGACTTTAGCAGAATGTACCAAGTCTGCATTAACACGCCAAAACTAACTAGATTTGCCTCTGTTCATATATTTTGTCTAGTCTTCCCCGTCTCAGGACACCCTTATGAAACAACTAAGTTCACAGAAAAATATAAAATTTTGACTCTCAAATCTGTGATTTTGTTAAAGAATTTCATAATACCTATCTAATTTTCCTGATTTTTGACTAAACTAGTCTCATTTAGAGTATAAAGTATATCATGTTCAGTGCCCCAAGAGTAAATTTGATGAATGAGGCGTTAATTGATCGTTTTATCCAGTTAATTTGCAAAACTACGGGTTTGCACATTAGAGAGGAGGACAAAAATACATTCAGTAAAAAACTCTGGCAAAGAATAAAATTTTTGCGAATATCAAAACCCGAAGATTATTATCTATTCTTAGAAACCAAGCATGAACCTAAAACTCCTCAAGGTCAGCCCGGGCATTGGTCAGTAGAACAGGAATGGAAAGAGTTAGTAAGCATACTAACTACGGGAGAAAGTTACTTTTTTCGCGATCAAGGTCAATTTACCCTTCTTAGAACTAAGATATTACCACAAATTATAGCAGCGAAACTGCAAAACTCCGAGAGCATAGGTAATCAACAGAAATCTCTCAGAATTTGGAGTGCTGGTTGTTCTACAGGTGAAGAACCTTATTCTTTAGCTATTTTAATCAAAGAATTAATTCCCAGCCTAGATAATTGGAATATCTTAGTTTTGGGAACAGATATTAATTATAAAGCTATTGAAAAAGCCAAACAAGGAATTTATAATCCTTGGTCTTTTCGTTTAGTAGATCCTCATTTACAAATTAATTATTTTCAACAGCAACAAAACGAATGGAAAATTGACGAGGAAATTCGTCAGATGGTAAAGTTACGACAGGGAAATTTACTAACAGATAAGTTTCCCGACTATAATACGGAGACTCACGATATGGGTCTGATTCTCTGTCGAAATGTCTTTGTTTATTTTGAACACAAAGCTATTACAACAGTAGTAAAAAAATTTTACGATACCCTAGTGCCTGGTGGTTACTTAATGACAGCCCACACTGAGCTTTATGGCCAGAACATGGGAGAATTCCAAGTCAATGTATTACCAGAATCGATAATTTATCAACGACCCCAAAACAAACAATTAGAGTCAGGTAATTCTGTGCAATCTGAGATAGTAAAAATAGATTTGTATAAACATTACCATGCTCAAAATATCCAAAAAATTAAGGGTGAAACAGCGAAATATCCAGAAAACTCTACTGTCTTAAAAGAGTTATATCACCAAAGTAACCCATCCAATCGTAATCATCATTATGCAAATTTTCCTTTACAAAAACCAACAGAAACAGTCACGAATAATCTGGCTAATTCTATTAATCAAAATTCGTCCAATCATTTGATGAAAGAAGCAGAAATACTTTTTCAAAAAGAAGCTTATGCTCAAGCAATTAACAAAGCTGAACAAGTGATTGCTTGCCATTCACAACATTTTGCTGCTCATTACTTAATTGCCCAAGCTTATGCTAATCTAGGACAACATAATAAAGCTGTTTATTACTGCCAACAGGCAATAGCAATTGATTCTTTGGCAATACCGCCTTACCATTTGTTAGCCCATATTGCTGAAGAAAAGCAAGACCTAGAAAAAGCCAAATTATTTTTGAAAACTATTATTTACTTGGCACCTTCTTTTGTTGCCGCATACTTGGAACTTGCCGCTATTTATGAGAAAGAGGGAAATACTAATAGAGCGAAAAAAATGTTAGCAACTGCGTTGGAACTACTCAAACAGCTACCATCCTCAGCTATGGTGGAGCAACAAAGCACTGTCACTGTTGGTGAGTTGGTAGAATACGTGAAGAAATTATTGTAATAAAAGTTAATTACTAATCAATTAACTTAACTAATTACCTCACCGAGGCTGTCCTAATTATACCAAAAGTCAAATCAGAAAAAATAGTTAAAAATAGCGAATTTGTTCAAACTCAAAGCAAAATTTGGTTATGGGTGCTTCTCTTAAGTGGTAGATCAGCAGTAACTATAAAAATAGATTGCCACTCTGGTTAACTAAGTCCAATTATTGACTAAAGTAGAAATAGAAACAAGTATTAGTTGCTGAGCTTATGCGCTAACAGCTACTAGTAATAGTGTTTCTGCTGAGTTAGCAAATTGTAAAGTTATATTGGCTTAGAAATAAAAGCTTTATCTCAGAAATTTAGCAAAAATACAAATAGGTTAACAATGACTAATAAACCTTATCTGATCTTTAGCATAAATAGTTCACGTTATGGAGTAGAAGCATTTTGTGTGCAAGAAATTTTCTCTTTACCTAATTTGACACCAATTGCTGAAGCACCAGCTGATATTGTTGGTGTAGTCAATTTGCGTGGAGATATTCTACCAGTAGTAGACTTAAATCTTCGGTTTGGCTATGAGCAATTAGAGTATAGTTTAACGGATAGTGTAATTGTTCTAGAATGGCAAGAATCTCGCGCCGGAATTATTGTGAATCAAGTCCTTGAAGTTCATAACATTTCCTTGCAAGAAATGACAACTGAACTCTTCTATAGGCAAGAATTAAATGGACGTGCTTCTCATTTTATGGCTGGTATTGGCAAAGTAGAGGCAGATATTATCATGTTGTTGAATCATGAAAGTTTACTTTCCTATTCCCAAAATATTCAACAATTAGTAACAAATAAAAATTTAGAAAAAGGAGAATTTATAGAAAGATTACCAAAACAACAACTGGTATTTTGTCCGCAAGCCACACCTGAAGAAAAAGCCATATTACGAAGACGTGCAGAGAATTTAAGGCAACCTACTCAAAGAGAAGATTTTGCCGGATTAATTCCCTTAGCTGTGGTGGGATTAAATGGTGAATATTTTGGACTTGATTTACCAATAGTTAGGGAATTTACTGATATTCGCCAAGTTACTCCGGTTCCCTGTTGTCCTCCCCATATTGTGGGAAATATGAATCTGCGGGGAGAGATTTTGACATTAGTTGATATTCGTGCTGTGTTAAATATGCCAATATTAGGAATGGAAGATAACTCTAATATTAAAGTAATGATCATTAAAATAGATGATTTAATCGCGGGGGTGACAGTTGATGAAGTGTTTGATGTGATGTATTTGCAACCGACGCAAATTTTAGCTGTACCAACAGCGGTGCATTCGGCCAATAGTGAATATTTACGAGGTACGGCTAATTACCGTGACAAAATGATGAGTATTTTGGACTTAGCAAAAGTTTTTCAACAAGGTGATTTAATTGTAAACGAGGAAGTGTAATTCTATGAAATTTGATAAGATGTTCAGTAATGTAAAGCTAAGAGACCGGATTATTTTAGGGTATTCTGTACCTTTAGTTTTTTCGATTACGATCGCAGCCGTAGTTTATTCCAACGTGGTAAAAGTAGAACAACAAAATAAAAGAGAAGTTCTGGGCTATGAACTTGTCAGAAACACAGATATGCTCGCTCTGAGTTTAGCGAAATCCCAAAGGGCTGCTAGGGGTTATTTATTAAAAGCAGACCCAAACAATGTTAGCGCTTTTCAGGAAGCAGAAACATTATTTAATGACTCAGCGCAATATTTACAAGAAAAAGTAGAAATTGCCGAACAAAAACAGCTATTGAATCAAATTGTTCCTCTGGGGAAACACTTACTAGAATTTAATAACAACTTGATGAATTTAGTGAGTACTGGCAGGCTAAAAGAAGCAATACAAAGTTATAATTCATCAACCAGGAAGAATTTGAATTTAGAAATAGAGAAATTGGTACAAAAATTTGTAGAAAATG
>JBAVZX010000869.1:0-14488 GCA_049589015.1 Phormidium sp.
CTAATAACCAATGACAAATGACTAATAACCAATGACTGGTTTATCCATTTAGCGCCAGCACTACTTTTTCTAAAATTTCTCTAAACGTTGCCTGATCAAACAGCCAAATCATCAAGAAACCGAAAAAGCTAACTCCGACTAAGATAGTCAGCAAATAAAATTGGGATTTACCAGAAATACTGTATTTCAGACTTTCTCCGCTAAAAATTGTGACTAAACCAACTAAGTTAACCAAACCATCAATTACATAGCGATCAATTGCATTACTTAACCGGGAAATTTGGCTAACAGCAAACACCACACTCAAGCGATACAATTTGTCTATGTAAAAGTCGTAAGCAAACAAATCTTGAAGAAATCGTAAAGGAGATTGAGTTGGTCTAGACCAATTTCTTGGCAGATCAATAATTCCTCCCAAAACTATGCCAACTAAACCTGAGAAACACAAGAGTAAAAGAGCAATTTGATTCAAATATTCCCAACCAGGTAGCAGTGACAACCTCTGCATCATTACAGGAACTAACAGAGTAACTATGCTCAAACAAACCATTGGCACTGCCATTGGCCAAGGAACCTCTGGCGCTCGGCGAGTTTTTGGTTGAGTTTTACCTAAAAATACTAAACGAAAAACACGGGTTAAATTAACAGCACTTAAGCAATTAACTAACAACAAAACTACTACTAGAAATGGTCTTTCTGTCCACAGATCATCCATTCCTAAACGCAAAGCCCAAAAACCACCTAAAGGTAATAATCCCACTAAACCCGCAGTACCCACAACAAAAGCAGTAGTTGTGGCTGGCATTTTCGGCCCTAAACCTCCCATTTCTAGGAGATTTTGATTATTAGTCGTGACAATAATTGCACCAATGCTCATGAATAATAAAGCTTTAGCGATCGCATGAGCAAACAACAACATCAAAGCAAAACCAGTCCACTGCGTCCCCACAGCAATAAACACCAAACCCAAATAAGCACTCGTCGAATGAGACAAAGCCCGCTTAATATCAATTTGCGCCATTGCCACCAAAGAAGCACCCACAGCCGTCACCGCCCCAATCACAATCAAAGCATTTAAAGCCACAGGCGAAACATTCAAAATCGGCTGAAGCTTAATCAACACATAAGCCCCACAAGCCACCACCACCGAATTTCGCAAAATCGAAGCCGGATTTGGCCCTTCCATCGCCTCATCCAACCACAAATGCAGCGGGAACTGAGCACATTTACCCGTAGGGCCAGCAATTAAAGCCAAACCAAGTAAAGTAGCCACCACAGGATTTAAATTCGCCGTCTCTGCCCAATCATACAAATCAGGAAAATCTAAACTACCCGCCATTGTCGCCAATACCACCACTGCCATGAGTAGCAGCACATCTCCCACCCGCTTAGTTAAAAAAGCATCTCTCGCTGCTGTCACCACCAAAGGTTGAGCATACCAAAAACCCACCAGCAAATAGGTAGAAAGCGTGAGAATTTCCAACAAAGCATAGCTGAGAAACAGCGAATTGCTAATTGCTAACCCACTCATCGCTCCTTCAAAAAAGCCCATCAGCGTAAAGAAACGCGCCATTGCCCAGTCTTTCTCCATGTATCCCAAGGCAAAAATTTGGGCTAGTAAACTCAGACCTGTTACCAACTCCATTGCCCCAACAGTTACAGAAGAGATTTCTAAGGCAAAGGATAAATCTAAATCTGCGGCTTGAAACCAATGAAATACGATCGCCATTGGTTCCCGGTTCCACGTTAACCTAAAGATCACCGAGCCATGCACAAAAGCCAGCACAGTCATCAATAAATTAAAGTAAGCAGCTGGTCGAGGTCCCGTGCGTCGGACAATCCCAGTTGACCAAGGTATAGTCAATACAGACCCGATTAGTCCATATATCGGCACCCACCAACTTGTTTCTAGGAGAAACTGAGTCATCTGAAAATAGTCCTTTAAATTTTTTTAATATTATCCATTAAAGTTATGGCTCTCACCACCCCAAAATAACTTTACTAAGGCTGAAATCTACCAAAGC
This sequence comes from Phormidium sp., assembly GCA_049589015.1. GTDB lineage: Bacteria > Cyanobacteriota > Cyanobacteriia > Cyanobacteriales > Aerosakkonemataceae > Floridanema. Next base: position 2,025 of record JBAVZX010000869.1, read on the forward strand.
CACTAACTTTAGCGGTAAAAGTAATATTTTTTAGTTGGAGCAAAATCCTCCGCAGTCTTACGAGCATCTAATTGACAAAAGTAGCTTTCACTGCTATTGCTGAAAAAGCACAAATCTACTCAATTAATGTTTAGCAGATCCCTTTCCCCAGACAGTTGTTAAGTTTTTTTAATATAAATGATTAATAAATATCATTTTAATTAATATTGTCAAGGGTACCATACTTCTCTATTCTTAAAGTTGGAAATGCTAAAGAAAAGATTTACTTTAGCTGGGAAAGAATAGCAATTCCCGTGAAAAATTTATTCAGTACTCCTGTTAGGCAGTACTTACGCTTATCCGGTAGGAGATCGAAATGCCAATTGCTGTGGGAATGATTGAAACTAAAGGCTTTCCGGCTGTCGTGGAAGCAGCAGATGCTATGGTTAAAGCAGCCCGTGTTACATTAGTGGGTTATGAAAAAATCGGTAGCGCCAGAGTGACAGTAATCGTGCGCGGTGACGTTTCGGAAGTGCAAGCCTCCGTATCTGCTGGCGTGGAAGCAGCAAAGCGGGTGAATGGAGGTGAAGTACTTTCCACTCATATCATTGCTCGTCCCCATGAAAACTTAGAATATGTATTACCGATTCGTTACACCGAAGCGGTTGAGCAGTTCCGAACTTAGGACATTAAGGGAAACCTTTTTGGTCATGCCTAGCTAATTTCAGTTTTCACTTCAGATTGTTTGCAAGAAAGATTAATTAACTAAGGAATAAAACCAATGGCAATTGCAGTAGGAATGATTGAAACTCTGGGCTTTCCCGCCGTCGTGGAAGCAGCAGACGCGATGGTTAAAGCTGCCCGCGTGACTCTAGTTGGTTATGAAAAGATCGGTAGTGGTCGGGTAACAGTTATTGTCAGGGGCGATGTTTCGGAAGTGCAAGCTTCCGTTGGTGCGGGCGTAGATTCTGTAAAGCGCGTAAATGGTGGTCAAGTTTTATCCACTCACATCATTGCCCGTCCCCATGAAAACTTAGAATATGTATTACCGATTCGTTACACCGAAGCAGTAGAACAGTTCCGGGAAAGCGTGAGCGGCATTCGCCCATATAACAGACCATAGAAAATGCAAATAGCCAAAGTTCGTGGCACAGTTGTCAGTACCCAAAAAGACCCTTCTCTACGCGGCGCAAAGTTACTCTTATTGCAATTTGTAGATGAGGAAGGAAAGCTACTTCCGGGCTACGAGGTAGCAGGAGACATTGTGGGGGCTGGGCTGGATGAGTGGGTACTTGTTAGCCGGGGCAGTGCTGCCCGCATTGCTTCTGGTAATGAGACTCGCCCGCTTGATGCTTTGGTAGTGGCGATTATTGACACCATCAATATGGACAATCGCCTGATTTACAGCAAAAAAGACCAAGACCGTTAGTTCGGTTATTGGTCAACTATCTCTCTTTGTCTCTTTAAATATTTGTCATTAGTTAGTGGTTAGGAGTTAGGAGAAAAATAACTAACAACTAACGACTAACGAATGATGTTCGTTCTTCAGTTCAGAGGTATTCCCGTATGGTAGTCCGCAGCACTGCTGCCCCGCCGACCCCGTGGTCGCGAAGCTTGGCCGAGCCAAAAATACATGAAACTGCTTATGTACATTCCTTTTCTAACATCATTGGAGATGTACAGATAGGTGCGAATGTGTTAATTGCGCCTCACACCTCAATCCGGGCAGATGAGGGCACCCCTTTTTACATTGGAGAGAGTACCAATATTCAAGATGGGGTGGTGATTCATGGTTTAGAGCAAGGTCGAGTAATTGGGGATGACCAAAATAGCTACTCGGTCTGGGTCGGGAAGAACTGTTCCATTGCTCACATGGCTTTGATTCACGGCCCTGCTTATGTGGGAGATGATTGTTTTATTGGCTTTCGCTCCACTGTGTTTAACGCTAGGGTAGGCGATGGCTGCATTGTAATGATGCACGCTTTGATTCAGGATGTGGAAATTCCACCAGGGAAATATGTGCCTTCTGGATCGGTGATTACCAATCAACAACAGGCCGATCGTTTGCCAGAGGTGCAAGCATCAGATATGGAATTTGCTCATCACGTAGTCGGAATCAATGAAGCTTTGCGGACGGGATATCGCTGTGCTGCGGATATAGCTTGCATGGCTAATCTGCGGAATGAACAAGTTGACTCACAAGCAAGTAATGGATCTAGTAAGGGCAACGGTCAGGTGAAAAGTATGCGTTTAAGTTCAGATGTCCACGAACAAGTGCGCCAAATGCTAGCTCAAGGTTATCGTATTGGCATCGAACATGCAGATGAACGGCGTTTCCGCACCAGTTCTTGGACTAGCGGTGCGGCAATTCAAGCGAAGCGGGAATCGGATGTAATTGCTGCTTTAGAATCAAGTTTAGATGAGTTTGCTGGGGAATATGTTCGCTTAATTGGGATTGACTCAAAAGCGAAGCGGCGGGTAGTAGAAACAATTATTCAACGTCCTAATGGCAAAGCGCCCCAAGTAACTAAGTCTACTGTGTTTAAATCAGCTGCTCCTAGCAGTAGCTATGCAGGAGCTTCTAGTTCTGGGCTGGGTAACGAAGTAGTCGATCGCGTCCGTAATCTGTTAGCTCAAGGATACCGGATTGGTACGGAACACGCAGATGAAAGGCGCTTCCGCACTTGTTCTTGGCATAGTTGCTCTCCGATCGAAAGTAACAGAGAAACTGAGGTAGTTTCAGCATTAGAAGGCTGTATCGAGAGTCACGCTGGGGAATATGTCCGCCTAATTGGGATTGATCCGAAAGCGAAGCGGCGCGTATTGGAAATGATTATTCAACGTCCCAATGGCAAAGCACCTGCTCAAACAGCTAAGGCTGTAGGTACTGGCAGCAACTACTCTAACGGTACAACTGCTACATCTAGCACTGTGACCAGTTCTAGCTTAGATCGGGATCTCGTTGAACAAGTGAGAAATCTGCTGGCACAAGGACATCGTGTGGGTATGGAATATGCCGATCAACGGCGTTTCCGCACGAGTTCTTGGCAAAGTTGCGCTCCGATTCAATCGGGTAGCGAACGGGAAGTGGTGGCAGCAATAGAATCTTGCCTCAGTGAGCATCAAGGCGAATACGTGCGCTTGATTGGGATTGATTCCAAGGCCAAGCGGCGTGTGTTGGAACAAATTATCCACAAGCCCTAATTTGGGGACTGGGGATTGGGGACTGGGGACTGGGGAGATGGGGAGATGGGGAGAATTTCCCCTCTGCACCTGGAGCCTCTCCTGGAGTCCCTCTGCCCCCCTGCCCCCCTGCCTTATATATGCTGAAGAGGTTAAATTTCTAATGTATTCGCCGCCACTGCAACCGCTCTGTAATTCGCAATCTTACGTTAGTGGCGATGTAAAGATCGATCCAAGTGCAATCATTGGGCCAGGGGTTTTACTGGCAGCTGAACCAAATAGCCGCATTGTGATTGCTGCTGGTGTCTGTATCGGTATGGGGACAATTATTCATGCTCAACAGGGGAGTTTGGAAGTTGAGGCGGGAGCCATTTTAGGTGCGGGTGTGTTGGTGTTAGGTGCGGGTAAGATTGGGGCAAATGCTTGTGTTGGCTCATGTACAACTATTTTGTATAGTTCGATCGAGCCTAAACAAGTAATATCTCCTGGTTCTTTGATTGGGGATAAAAGTCGCCAAACTGTGGATGTGACAACTAGCGAAGTTACTCCAGAAGTGAAAAGCGATCCTAAATTTGAGCCATCTGTTACTCCTACGCCAGAAAATCACGACTTGAGTGTAGAAAGTGAACCTTTAGAACCGGAAAAAACTAATGGTCAGTCTCAGGTTTCTGAAGGTACTAGCCAACCACAACCTCAATCTCAGCCTCAACCTCAACCAACTCAGCTGGAAGTAGAAGTCCCAACTAATGCCTCAGTGCAAGTTTACGGACAACTTCATCTGAATCGGCTAATGCTGACCCTTTTTCCCCATAACCAATCATTGAAGCCACCGAATGAAGACGGGAAGGTTGATTAGTTGTTAGTTTTTAGGTGTTAGTCTTGAGACTTTCTGACGATTAACAACTAACGACTAGCAACTAGAGAGAGGTTAAAATGGGATTTCAGGGAGCGAACGGACAAGAAGATTTCCGGGATATGGCGTTAGGACTGGTATCAACTAGCAGTTTTCCCGCTATTGTGGGTTGTGCAGATATGATGCTGAAATCGGCTGGGGTAGCCTTGGTTGGTTACGAAAAGATTGGTAGTGGTCATTGTACGGCGATCGTCCGAGGTAGGATTTCTGATGTCCGTTTAGCTGTGGAAGCTGGGGCTGAGACTGCGGAAAAATTTGGTCAGTTACTCTCTAAATTGGTAATTGCTAGACCTTTACCTAATTTAGAAGTGGTGTTGCCGATCGGTCATCGTTTATCTCAGCTTTCGGATGGTAACAGTTACAGCCGTTTAAGTAATCAAGCGATCGGTTTGCTGGAAACTAGGGGTTTTCCGGCGATGGTAGGTGCTTGCGATGCAATGCTGAAAGCTGCTGATGTACAATTGGCATCTTATGAGAAAATAGGTGCTGGGCTTTGTACGGCAATCATCCGGGGTACAGTGGCTAACGTGGCTATGGCTGTGGAAGCTGGAATGTACGAAGCGGAACGCATCGGAGAGTTAAATGCTGTGATGGTAATTCCGCGACCTTTGGATGATTTGGAACAAACTTTGCCTGTAGCAAGCTGCTGGATCGAAAAACCTCAACCTGTAATGTTACCTGTAGCCGTAAGAGAGACAGAGAAAGAGTTGCTGCAATTACCTGATTTAGCTAAATTACCTATTCCCCTTCAAGAAGAAGTTGAATGAAGCAGGAAATAAAAGCGCTGCACATCATCAAAATCATGATTCTTGGGGAAAGACTTATGACTATAAGTTCAGGCAGCCCGTAGAATTTCATGTCCATGTTGTGCAACGCCTCGTGGAAGATGTCTTACGCTCTTGCCGGTGAATTCATCATAACTGGAAGTTTACATAATGAAAAGCCATTGTTATTGATAAGTATGATAGACTATAATCTATAGTTTGCGCTTTCAGGAGAGTAGTTTTTGTAGCATACCACACTTCATCAACTAAAAGTATTTGAAGCGGCGGCTCGTCATGGGAGTTTTACTCGCGCCGCTGAAGAGTTGTTTTTAACTCAACCTACTGTTTCCATGCAGGTAAAACAACTGTCTAAGTATGTTGGTTTACCGCTATTTGAACAGGTGGGGAAGCGTTTGTATTTGACGGAGGCGGGAAGAGAGTTACTGGCAACTTGTCGGGAAATTTTCGATCGCATTGCTCAATTTGAGATGACGGTGGCAGACTTGAAAGGGGTAAAACAAGGTCTGTTACGATTGGCGGTGGTGACAACAGCGAAATATGTTGTACCTCGTTTATTGGGGCCTTTCTGTCAACGTTATCCGGGAATTGATGTGTCGCTTCAGGTGACAAATCATGAAATTCTGATGGAAAGGTTTTCCCAAAATCAGGATGATTTGTATATTCTTAGCCAAGTACCAGACAATTTGGATATGAATGTTCATCCGTTTCTGGAAAATCCTTTGGTGGTTTTGGCACCCAGGAATCATCATTTAGCTACTGAGAAAGATATTCCTTTGGAGGCGATCGCAAATGAACCTTTTATTATGCGAGAACCTGGTTCTGGTACGCGCCAAGCTGTGCAAAAAATGTTTGAAAAGGAAAGTTTGGGTTTAAAGGTTAAGTTGGAATTGGGGAGTAATGAGGCGATTAAACAAGCGATCGCTGGTGGTTTAGGAATCTCTGTTTTGTCTAGTCATACTTTAGCTTTAGAAGGTGGAACTAGTCAATTAATTATTTTAGATGTGCAGGGTTTTCCTATTGAAAGGCATTGGTATGTGGTGTATCCTGCGGGAAAACAATTGTCTATTTTGGCGCGGACATTTTTTGAGTATTTAGTTAGTGAAGGTAAGCAGGTTTTGGATGAAACTTCGGCGTTGAAGGAGATTGTTTAGAGAGTTTTGGGGGAGGTGTGAGGAAGAAGTAAGAAGTAAGAAAATGAATAAAGTTTAGCAATTAGGAATTAAAGGATTGTTAGCTAATGAATGCTGTAATTTTGAATATTCCGCCAGTAGCGAAGCTAACTGATGAACAATTTTATCAAATTTGTCAGGCGAACCGAGATTTTAGATTTGAACGTAGTGCGATCGGAGATTTAATTATTATGCCCCCAACTGGTGGAGGAACGGGAAAAGGTAATTCAGGAATCAATGCTCAACTTTGGTTTTGGAATCAACAAACAAAGCTTGGTGAAGTGTTTGATTCTTCTACGGGGTTTAGGTTGCCGAATGGGGCGGATCGATCGCCTGATGCTGCATGGATTACTTTAGAAAAATGGCACAGTTTAACGGCGGAAGAACAGGAGAAATTTTTACCATTTGCACCTGATTTTGTAGTTGAATTACGTTCTCCCAGTGATGCTTTACAACCTTTGCGAGATCAGATGCAGGAGTATATGGAAAATGGTACAAGATTGGGGTGGTTAATTAACCGGAAAGATCGACAAGTGGAGATTTATCGTAGGGGTAGAGAGAAGGAAGTTTTAGATAATCCTGTTAGCTTGTCTGGGGAAGATGTTTTGCCTGGTTTTGTGTTGAATTTGGCAGTTGTTTGGGGGTAAGGTGAATGGAGTGAATGCGATCGCAAAATTAGTCATCTATTAATAGAAAATTAATATGGCAAGAGATCGATTTCATGCTGTTGTTAGAACTGCCTTAGAAAAAGATGGATGGCAAATTACAGCCGATCCTTACGAAATTAATATTGATGATGTAGATTTTGAGATTGATTTAGCAGCAGAGCAACTGTTAGCAGCACAACGAGAAAATCAGAAAATTGCTGTGGAAGTTAAGAGTTTTATTAGCGCATCCAATATTTCAGATTTTCATACAGCTTTAGGGCAATTTCTGAACTACCGAGATGCGCTAGAAAAGGTTGAACCCGATCGCCAACTTTATCTGGCTGTGCGAGTACCAATTTATGAAACTTTTTTTCAAAGACGTTTTATTGTAGCAGCAGTTAAACGATATCAACTGCATTTAGTAATTTATGATGTGAAACAGGAGGTGATTGTTCAATGGATGTAGAGCAATACCGTCAGTATATTCGACAACTACTTTCGGAACGTGCCCAACGTGCTGCAAAGCAAAGAAATGCACCAGAATATGAGGTGCAAACAGTTTTTGATACCGAGCAAGATCATTATCAATTACTATATGTTGGTTGGCGGGGAAATAAACGCGATTTTGGTTGTATTTTGCATATTGATATTAAGGATGGAAAAATCTGGATTCAGCACGATGGTACGGAAGAAGGATTTGCTAATCGATTAGTTGAAATGGGTGTTCCTAAACAAGATATTGTTTTAGCATTTCATGAACCAGAGATAAGAGAATATACAGGTTTTGGTACAGGTACTTCAAAGGCTAAAGTCTAGAATAAAGAAAAAAATAATAATTGCTTACACTCATAGCTGTACTTATATGTAACACTAAAAACAGAGTCTTTATTTTTAGATAAGTATTATGAGTGACTCTGCTGCATATCGGCTTTTTCACGGCAAAACTTTTAATACAGCACTGCGTAATTTTAGTTTTCCCGCAGATTTTGAGACACGCCACCAGAAAATTAAACAATGGATTACTGTATTAGAAAAAGGCACACTTGATGAAGTTAAAGAAGTTTCGCTGCATGGCAGTTTTCTTAATGATATATTTCAAGAGGTTTTGGGTTATTGTTCGATTATTCAAGGTGGCGGTAAAGCTTGGGAAATTCATTCAGAATTAACTATATCAGATGGTGGTGGTTCTGCGGATGGTGCGATCGGCTTTTTTACAGCAAGTGAGAAAAAGCAAGGTAAAGTAAAATTACAAGGAAAAGTAGTTGCGCCAATTGAATTAAAAGCAGCGAGAATTGACCTTGATAGACCGACACCTGGACGTAAAGAAACACCTGTGGAACAAGGTTGGCGCTATGCTAATTATAGTCCTGAATGTCGCTGGATTATAGTATCTAATTATCGAGAGTTAAGGCTATATCAAACAAGCAAAACTCCTGCATATTATGAAAGATTTCTCCTCAGTGAGCTAGCAGAGATAGAAGGATTTAAGCGATTTTACTTTCTCCTTTGTCGGAATAACTTTTTGCCCAAGCAGCAGGACAAACAGACAATTTCGGTAATTGATGAATTGTTGGTAAAATCAAATGAAGCGAAAGAGGAGATTACTAAAAAACTCTATGAAGAATACAAAGCTGTTCGGCTAAATATTGTTAAACATTTTCGGTTTACTGGGGCGAAAAATCTACCTGAACGGGACAGCTTATTAATTGAAAAAGCGCAAAAAACCTTAGACAGAGTTCTATTTATTGCTTTTTGCGAAAGTCGGGGGTTATTACCAAGCAAAACTTTAAGTAATGCTCACGATCACAAAGATGTTTATAATCCTCGATCGATTTGGGAGAATTATAAAAGTGTGTTTCGTTGGGTTGATAAAGGAAATGAACACCCGCCTATTCCTGGTTATAACGGCGGTTTATTTCAGCATGACAAAATACTTGATGAACAATTAACTGTTACAGATTTACTTTGTTCTCAACTGAAACAATTAACTAGATTTGACTTTGAAACAGATGTTTCTGTAGATATTTTAGGGCATATTTTTGAGCAATCAGTTACCGATTTGGAAGAACTGAAAGCTGAGGCAGCTGGACAGGAGTATAATCAGAAAAAAGGTAAACGGAAAACACAGGGAGTTTTTTATACTCCAGCATTTGTAACTCAGTATATTGTAGAAGTTGCTCTGGGTGGATATCTGAATCGTAAAGAACAGGAAATCCGGGAAGCTTTTCAATTAGAACAAATTCCCCAACGTGCTACTAAGAAACAAAAAGAGACAGAAATTAAGTTTTGGGAAACTTACCGAGATGAAGTTTTGAAAAAAACGCGAGTCATCGATCCTGCTTGTGGTTCTGGAGCGTTTTTAATCGCTGCTTTTGATTATTTATCTCGGCAATATGAGCGAGTAAATGAGGCTTTGGCAGTTTTGCGTGGTGGTCAAAGAAGCTTATTTGATTTGAATAAAACTATTTTGAATACTAATCTGTATGGGGTGGATTTATCGCCGGAATCTGTAGAAATTACTAAGTTATCTCTTTGGTTAAAAACTGCTGAGGTGGGCAAGACTCTGACAGATTTGGATGGTAATATTAAAGTAGGTAATTCGATTGTTGATGATGCTAGTTTTGCAGATAAAGCTTTTAATTGGAAGGCTGAATTTAAGCAGGTTTTTGCTGATGGTGGTTTTGATGTGGTAATTGGTAATCCGCCTTATGTTCGACAGGAATTATTATCTCCAATTAAGCCGTATTTACAGGAAAATTATGAGTCTTATGACGGTGTAGCGGATTTGTACACCTATTTTTATGAAAAGGGTTTGAAAATTCTTAAATCGGGTGGGGTGCTTTCCTATATTGTGACTAATAAATGGTTGAGGTCAGGGTATGGGGAACCTTTGCGGCGATTCTTTTCTCAAAATGGGATATTTGAGCAAATTATTGATTTTGGACACGCGCCAATTTTTGAGGATGCTGATACTTTTCCTTGTATTGTAGCGGTGCAGAAACCTGAAACTTCTGCAAGTTTGCCGGAAACTGGGAAGAGTTCACCTGTGATTGTTTGTCCTGTTCCTCGTGAAAAGTTGGCTGATATTAATTTGAGTCAGTTTGTGCAACAAAATGGTTATTCTGTTCCTTGGTCACGTTTTACTGCTGATGCTTGGAGTTTAGAACCTCCTGCTGTTGATGAGTTGATGCAGAAGATTCAACGGGTGGGTGTACCACTTAAGGATTTTGCTGGAGTGAAGCCTTATCGAGGTGTTTTAACAGGTTTTAATGAGGCTTTTTTGATTGATGAAGCTACTAAAAATAAACTTGTTCAAGCTAACCCCAAATCTTCTGAAATTATTAAACCTTATTTGCGAGGTCAAGATATTAAACGCTGGATACCAGAGTGGCAAAATCTTTGGATGATTTTTACTCGTCGTGGCATTGATATTGATGCTTATCCTGCTGTTAAAGCTTACCTCAGTCAATATCGAGAAAAATTAGAACCACGTCCAAAAGATTGGGATGTAGCTAAGAATGGAGATTGGTCTGGTAGAAAACCTGGCAGTTATCAGTGGTATGAAATTCAGGACAGCATTGATTACTGGCAAATGTTCGAGAAAACTAAGATTATTTGGAAAGATCTTTCTACTTATTCTGAGTTTTGTTGGGATGATAAGGGATTGTTCACAAATGACCTGTGTTTTATTTTCACATCGAATGATAAATGGTTATTAGCTGTACTTAATTCTCCGGTAATGTGGTATTACCTGTTTCGGGTTACAATTCATGGAATCAATGAGACACTACGTTTAAAAAACATATATACTGAAAATATACCGATTGCTTCTCCCACCAACGAAATCCGCGCAGAAGTAGAACCCATTGTCAGCCGCTTAATTGAAATTACCAAAGCTAACCAAGAAGATTTTCGTGATGTCTTAGACTGGTTAAAAGTAGAGTGTAAAATTGATAAACCTGGACAGAAACTAGAAGATTTTGCCAATCTTGATTGTGATGAATTTATTGCAGAAGTTAAGAAGCGCAAACCGAAAACATCGGGGGGAATAAATCCATCTGCATTGAAAGCGATTCGGGAAGTTTACAATGATTATGCACCAAAGATTCAAATTCGTCGCTCAGAAGCGTTAAAGTTAGAACATCGTCTTTCTGATTTGGTGAATCAAGCTTATGGATTGACGGAAGAAGAGATTGATTTAATGTGGAGAACTGCGCCGCCAAGAATGCCGATTTCTAGAGTTATTCAAGGAGAGTTTGTTAATTCTTGAATCAACTCTGTAGGGGTGATAATTTGGGGAGAGGTGACTGGGAAATCTGCGCGATCGCGTGTTACGATCGCATCAAGTTGATTCACCCTAGCAGTACCATATTGAATGGCATCTTCAAAATCTCTAAAATTGGCAGTTAGAGCCATTGAAATTACAGCTTCATCCACCGTAGCAACTTGACAAACAGAAGCTATATTGCTTAAAAATTCCAGAGCTAAATCTCGACCTTTATTTTTACGGATAATGTAGTAAAGGTCGCCAAAAGTAGATGCTGAAATGTAAGCTTCTATTCTTCCCTCTTCCGCAAAAGCTAAAACTTGTTCGCTATCGCTAAAAAAAGGTTCTCGCTCTAGGGCAACGTCTACGATAATATTGGTATCTAACAAAACTTTCACAGATTATATTTCTCCTTTAATGCTTCCCATCTTGCTTGCTCTGGATCAAAATCAGGTGGTGCAGGTTGCGTTTTTTCAAACCAATCTTGGAGAGCCTTAATTTGAGTACGAGGTTGTCTTTTAGCTGTATCATTCGCTGACTCAATTTTTGGCGATGCTTCATTATCAACTGTGCCAACGGTCTGCAAAACAATGATTTCTACTTCACCAGGAGCCATTTTAATCGGTTCACTGACAATTAAATTACCAGATTCGTCGATCGCTCCCTTAAGTTTGTAAGCTTGCATAGTATTCTCCAATCGCCATATTAATAGATTAACCTAAAAAAATAGTTATGCGTAAATTGATTTATCAAATATTATGATCGCCTAATTTCGCGCCGTCATCTTCCTCAGTTTCTCGTTCTAAAGAAGCAATAATTGGTCCTTGTAAATGATGTTGTTTTTGATTTTTCACGTAGGCGATCGCATCATTTAATTGCTTGCGTCCCAAAGAAAATACACCATACCCAAGTTGCCAAGCAAATTTCCCTTCTGAACTGATTAAAAGCTGATTCATTTGATGGGAACTGCTACCTTTGATATTTTGCACAAAATCTGCGATCGCAAAATTAGGAGGAATAGAAACTATTAAATGAATATGGTTTTCTGTACCACCAATGGCATGAACAATACAACGATGTGAATCAGCTTTACCAACGATATAATTGTAAAGGTCAGGCTCTCTTTTTGGAGTGATTAGCGATTGACGTTCTTTTGTTGCCCAAACAAGGTGATAATAAAGCCGCCAAAGAGACATAAAAATCCCTTTTTTTATTTACATTGGCATGATTTTATAGCTTTTTGGTAATATTGGGCAAGCTAAACTGGTGATTAAATATTAATTTGCAGATAAAGATAATCGATGATCGATCGGACTCGCCGGGAAATTGATTCCCAGGTGGAATTAATTCGCAGACCGGGGAATTGATTTACAGACAAAGCTTAATTCGTAGACAAGGATAACGGTTGATCGATCGGGCTCGCCGGGAAATCAATTTCCCGGCTAATAGCCCAAGTCCGTTAAAACGGACTGAATTTCTGGAAATTATTTAGTCCGTTTCAACGGACTTTCGCTATTAGCC
>JBAVZX010000870.1:0-2651 GCA_049589015.1 Phormidium sp.
ATAGCCCAGGAAAATGTCAGCGTCAAATTATATTGATTCGCTACGCTCAATCTGAGTTCTTGGTCGCAATTCATCTCCCGCTAACCCTATCGGGTGTAACGGGAGTCTTCTTGCGACATTGAGATAACTTTCAAGCTACTTTAGTAACAAGTCGAGAAACGATCTCAGTTCCGGCAGTAGCGATTACCGTTGCTAGTATTGCACCACCGACTTCAATTTTGGCACAGGGATCGGGGGAAATGCGCCCCGATGATGGATTGTTTGATATTACGATCGTCTCTCCTGCTACGGCTTTGGATGCTCTCACTACTGCAATGGCACATCAGGAGGAGATGTTACTCATCAAAATCAAAAGTTTAATAAATTTAGATCAATAATTTATTTGTCACCAGTTTGTTACTTTTCTGTGATAAAGTTTAGGTGCTTCAAGAAAATGGTTTTAACCAACTGAAGCCAGAAAAGCAAATTTTGCTTTTAAACCAGCATTTTTCATCCATCAATTTGAACTAAATGAGGCTACAAGCTAATGAGTAACACACCATCTACTTCTACTAATCCTCAACCTAATGTAGATCCCAATACAGAGCCTTACACAAATCCTCATCCTGAGCCCGTGCAAGATCCTAATGTCGATCCTTACACAAATCCCGAACCAGATTTGAATACAGATCCTAATTTAGAACCCTATACTAATCCGCATCCTGAAGAACCAGTAATTGATCCTAACCTCGATCCCTACACAAATCCCGAAGCTGAATAGGAATTTAGCGAAAATTCCTCTTAGATTTAAGTGAAGCATCGGGAGAGTATGCGAATTCTGCTTGTTGAAGATGACACAAATTTAGCAAAGGCACTGACTACCGTTCTAGGTAAACACAATTATATTGTAGATGTTTCAACTGACGGTGAAATGGGTTGGGAAATGATTAATCTCATTTCTTATGATTTAGTATTACTAGATGTAATGCTGCCGAAGTTGGATGGAATTAAATTGTGTCGTCGCTTGCGAGAAAACAATCTCCAAGTTCCAGTAATGCTGATGACTGCACGCGATTCAATGACAGATAAATTAATTGGATTGGATAGTGGTGCAGATGATTATTTGGTAAAACCCTTTGAGATCCAAGAGTTACTGGCTAGAATTCGCGTTTTGTCCCGTCGATTGACTGAAGAATCAACATCTATTCTTTCCTGCGGTAGTATTCGTCTGAATCCACAAATGCGGGAGATTACCTATAATGGCCAAGTTTTACCATTTAGCCGAAAAGAGTATTTATTAATAGAGCTATTTCTGCGCCATCCTTGTCGTGTTTTCAGCCGAGGTGATATTGTCGATCATCTTTGGACGTTGGATAAATTGCCAACTGAGGATACAGTAAAGTCCCATATTCGCCGAATTCGTAATAAGTTAAAGGAGGTGGGAGCAGAAGATTTAATTGAAACCCTTTATGGACATGGTTATCGAATTAATCCGAGTTTTTTACAGAATTCGCTATCTAATTCTTCTTTGTCTCTAGCTCAAAGTAAAGAATTAAAGGAGTCGATCGCCCAAATTTGGCAAAATATCCAAGAGGGAGTGTTTAAACACCTAAAAACTTTAGAAGAAATTGTCATCAGTTTACAGTCTAAAGTCTTCAATTCAAATCAACTACAAACAGCCCAAAAAAGCGCTCATCAGCTTGCAGGTACGGTGGCAACTTTTGGTTTTGAAGCAGCTTCTTATATTGCTAAGGCGATCGAAATCCTCTTACAAAATCAACCGCTGTTAATTAACATAGATTCCCTCTCCCAATTAGTCAAGAGTTTACGCTTAGAATTAGAACAGTCTCCAGGGAATTTGGCTCATCAAGAAACCTCTGCTGATTCGTTAGTTTCTTTGCCTGAGTTACCTTTAACTGATAGTGGAGAGATTCGAGTATTGGCGATCGATGATGATGCAACAATTCTGATTTTACTTAAACAAATCCTGACAAATGTGGGCATCAAAGTTGCTACTTTAGAAAAAACGACGCAATTTTGGCAAATATTAGAAACAGTAAAACCAAATTTATTAATTTTAGATATCAATATGCCTGAGATTAATGGACTAAAGCTATGTCAAACTGTGCGGAATACAAAACAATGGAGTTGGTTGCCAATTTTAATTCTTACCGTGCAAAGCGATCGCCAAACAGTACAACAAGTATTTGCCAGCGGTGCTGATGACTATTTAACCAAACCAATTGTACCAGAAGAACTTTCTACCCAAGTTCTTAATCGGATTAGACGTAGCCAAAGACTTACCAGAATTTAAACATTTTAGGCTTTTCAAGAAATATCTGGAGAAACATAAATGTCAACTCAATCCAATTCCATAGCCCATTCAAACACTAGAGAACACTTTGCCAATCAAATGCGTTTAGCAAGCTGGATTGGCTTTGGCTTTGAACTTACTTTAGGTATAGTTAGTTTTATAATTTTATTAGTAGCAGTTTTTGATCCTAACTTTAATATTAATCTTAAGTCAGGATTGGGGTTAGTTTCTGTTGGTTCAGGATTAATTGTATTAGGAATTAGCATCTACTGGATATTCTCTTACATTCAGATTGCCCAAAAATTACTTTCTGCTAATCCCAGCGATCGTCTAAGTGCAGATCAAGTCCGTAATGTTT
>JBAVZX010000871.1:0-7986 GCA_049589015.1 Phormidium sp.
GATTAGACCCCTTTAAACCACCAGGCGATGATAAACCCTGGTTTTTAGATTTAGCTTCTGGTGCTAGAACTGATGGACGATTTACATTTGCTCGTGATACAACGATCGGCAAACTCTATTACGGAGAACCAGATAAAGACCAATGGAAACGCATCATTTATGGTTCCATTATGCACACGGGTTGCAAAAAACTTATCTACAAACAGATGAAGTATATCGTTGTTGATGATGAAGCTACAAACGACAATGGCAATCCTCAAGATGACCCAACAAATCAGTTTCATTGGCGCACAGGTGATTCCCATGCTAAAGCCAGCGGCGCTTTGATGAACTTGCTGGAAATTACTAAAAATGAAAATGGAGAACCGATCGATGGTGAGATTCCCATCCAGTTCAGAGCTTGTTTACCTTCACGCAACAATCAACCAGGTTGGGTAGGCAAGGGAACAGTTTCATACAATCCCCATTGTGATGAAAAAGGTATTGATTTAGTAATTCCTTTAAGTTCGTTGAAAGGCAACAAACCTGAGTTAGGGAATTATGAAGGTAAACTTTTGATTGGTACAGTATTTGAAGCTGAAGAACGTCGCACTAAACTGGGGTGGATGATTTGGCAATGGTTCGCTTTTAAAACACTTGAAGAAGATAACATCATTTCTAAATTACATGAAAGATCTCAAAAATTAAGTGCAGCTTTTAATTCGATTCAAAACTTAGCCGAAATCTTACAAGTTGACCAAAAAGAATCAGATAAACTGCTGCAAGAAACCTCGGAACCAGTGGAAACTGATGATTATAAATCCCCGGTTCTGCGAATCATCAAAGCTGATAAAAAAGGGTTGTTGTTGCTGCATCCTTATGTGATAGAACGAGTCAGAGATGGCATCAAAGAAATGTGGCTAAATTTAGCTAAATCTTGTGGAGTCAGATTTTACAGTTTGATGGCACAACCAGACGAAAATTTAGCTCATTATCATGTCGTCCAACCCGATGGCACCATTGTTGGTCAAAAGGTTTTTTGTGCTGGCAGTTTACCTGAAGGTGAATACATCGTCTACTGTAATCCGATGCGACATTGGGGTGATATTCAACTTTGGGAAAATAAACATGAAGGAATTTATCAAGGTGCGATCGGAACAATGGCAGCACCTAAACTGCTTTTACTTAGTTTAGGTCGTGATACCGATGGTGATTTTATTCAGTTAATCAAATCAGATAAGTATCCGGGGCTGAGGGATGCGATCGCACAATTTGACAAACCCCCGGTGGTAGCTAAACTCCCGAAAGTTGCCCTAACAGGGAATTTACAACAAATTGCTGTCAATTCAATGACTGACTTAACTGGTGTGGTTGCATCACTCCTGGGCAGAGCTAGAGCCGCCAATGCTGAACAGATTGTGTTGAAAATTCCCCCAGGCGGCGAACAGAAAACTGAAAAAGAAATGCGAATCATTGAGTTTTTGTCTCAAGAACTGCAAATCGCTGTTGATTCCCTGAAATCTGCCTATCCAAACAATGAACCTGGATTAAAAGCCGTTACTGATTTTTTGAACAAAGCTGGAGCCGCTGCACCTTGGCTGAAAGATTTTAAAGATGAGAGTTGTTATCGAAATCGCCCTTGTGCTGTCGATCCCGATGCCACAGATACAGTTTCGCGTATCGTTCAACTAGTTAACAGCTATTATCGTGAACCTTCATTTGGTGCGCCAATTTCACCTAGAGATTTTCTCAATACACTTTTTGGTGATGTCCCCCATGACCCTGAGCAATACCAACACGCTTTATCTGAACGTGCCAGATATCGAGAACAAATGGCTGCTGCTAGTAATTTAGCGACAAAACAAGCTGGTGGTGATGCGGGGTTGGCTGGTCAACTGCGATCGCAATACATGAAACAAGTCTCTGCTAATTTCCGTGCCATTAAAGAAACGATTTTTGAAATCCCTGACGCAAAGGGTGAAAAGTCCGATCGCTTTTCCTGGGTATCAGCTTATTGGAAAGCGGCGCATGAAGCGGAAACTGGTAGTGCTGGTTTAGTGTTTTCCACATTTGTAGATGAGATAATTGAAAAACTGGAAAATGCTGAAGATAAAGACGTGCCCGTAATAGAAGTTTACAGTATTCAAAAAAGTGCGACTTTTGATTTGTGGAAAACCAAACGTTGGACTGGACAGATAGTTCAGTATCAAGCAATTTACGAACCTTTAAATGTAGATTCTTTTGGCAATCCTGGCAATTACAAGTTAACGATTCATATCCGCAGTACTAAAGTTGAGATGCCTTTTTATCGATTGGGCATCGTTGGCGATAAATATATCGGCAAAGTTGCAGTTGGTCAAACTGGATTAATGCGCTTGTGTACTCATCGCACTATTGAGGGCATCAATAAATCAGCTAAACTTTTTGCTGTTGATACAACTTATGAAGAAGCACAAGAACAATTAGCTACAAATTTCTGGAAAGATGAATGGCCCGCTAGTTAATAATTCGCGGTTTTTAGGTAATAATTAAACTACAGGGTAAGAGGTAAAAAGAATGAATCAAATTGAGTACATTCAAAACGCAACTGGATATAATGCTCCAACTATTACAGGAGTATTAGATTCCTTTTTCAAATTTGTAGAAGTTTCCTTACGTCAGGGAAAGGAAATCCGTCTAGAAAAGTTTGGCAAGTTTACTTTTAAAGACACTCCACCTCGGATAGGTCGTAATCCCAGAACAGGTGAAGAAATTGATGTTCCTGCTAAACGGCGACCGGACTTTAAATTTTCCAAATCTTTTATCGCTGCTGTGCAACCGGAAGAATTACCATTAACAACTGCTCAACCCGAAGCAGCAAAATTACCACCACCAATTCCCCCGGAATTACTAGCAGAAACCGTTGCTATTGGGACGGAGCCGCAGCGCACTTGGTTTATGAGTATTGAAGGGAAAACTGTTGAAGTTGCTGAATCCGAACTAATCGCAAAAGGCGTAAATCCAAGTACACCATTATGGAGTTTAAGCACTGGTTGGAAATTAGCCAAAGATTTACCGCTCCTCAATTATTTATTTGCAACTGCTGCTTAGTTTCTCAATTTACACCAATCCCATTACCTCACTTAGTCTTGTATTAGGTGAGGTATTGATTTGGTGGGAGTTTTGCACAAAAAAACGGAGCGATCGCGTAGCGTGCCGTCAGGCGTATCGATTTCGTTGCTCCGCTAATTATGAGGTGAACTTCGTCGCAGGTGAGAACACTGACCCAGTAATGTTAAGTTTGAGTTAATAGCCCTTGAGCGTAAACTGTCTCGCCATCGGCGGAGGAACCCATAATAAACAAACCAGTGTAGGGATCGCCCTCGGAATCTTCAACATAGTAAACTTTTGGTTCCGAAAGTTGCTTAAATGCCGAATAAAGTTGGACATAATATTCTACTGCTTCGGCTGGTGAAAGTAGATTTTCGATCGCCGCAGTCCCATCCACTACAGATGGCGCTGTGTTTGTTAGTTCGGATAAACTGCTGACTACCAATGGCTGAAAAACTTCATCCAATGTTTTTGTGGCTATTCTTCGTTCTGGTACTTTATATGCTTCTGTTTGTGTTGCCTTTCTTCTAGCTGACGCATCTAAAGACAGAATCTTCTTCTCATCAAACACGCTTTTTGTCCGCTTGATTACTAATGGTGAATCTGATTCGCTTTCTCCCCAATAGTTATAATCTGATATCACTGCTTTTAGTAGTTTCGCTGCGTTCGATCCGGTTAATGTCGTCATAATTATTTCTGGATTTTTGCCGATTTAATTATATCAGCTAATCCTCGATTTTATCTAAATTAACTACAATTAAAACCCGCATTAATTTGGTTAAATTTCAACATCAATGAATTCCTTAAATTACAGATTTACTGACTTTTATATTCAGGGAAATAGTACTTAGATTTGGGAAGATAAAGAGCTAATTTTTGTGAAGTTGGAGAGCGATTTTTGCTGAAAGTAAATCAGGTTTTTTAGAATAATGGAAGTCAAATTTGGGTCAATACGAAAAAATGGAACAAATAGTTGAGCAGGTTAAAGAAGCGATCGGTGCTGCGGTAGAGTTAATCAAAACTCAGAAACAAACCATTGTGGATTTAAAGACAAAATTAGGGGGAGTGTCTGAAGAATACGCGCAATTCCAACAAGCTGAATCTGAAGAAGATGCTGCTGCTGATGCCATGATGCAACAATTGGAACAAATTGCTGAATCACTGTCTAATGTGGTGTCCGAAGCTCAATCTGAAGCCGAAGAAGAAGATTAATCAAAACCTTGTTTACCTAGTTATTGCTGACTAGGTAAATCAATTAGGTTGTTAAAACAATAATCTACACATCCGGTAATCGTTCCGGTAAACAAAATTTTATTATTAGCGTCGGTCAAATTATATTTAGTTTTCACTTTAATTACAGAACAGTTAAAAATAGCAGCCAGGGCAGTTGCTTCAGCTAAAGTGTAGGTTTTCTTGCGAACTAGAGCATAAATCTGCTTCCACTGCAATATCCAATTATCAAGCCTTTGAATTGATTTGTTCAAATCTTCTTGGATGGCATAGATTTGATTCCATTGCGTTAACCAATCAGTTAACACAACCAGAGATTCATCTAATTTTTGTTGAATTGTATCTGCCATGATTTATAAATTTTATATCTCTTCAGCAATTTTAAGGCGATTCGGAGCGACAATTCAACTTATTCTCGATCGATTTGCTTGATAACAAAATCTGCTATTTTGCTATTGGTAATTAGATGGTGAATATCGCTATTGCATTTTAGATATGCTGATAGCGAGTATATCCCTAGTACAAGATGGCAGAAGTAATCCATCAGTTTTTTCTCCCGATATTTCTGTGGAACTGATAGGAAATTTCTGCCAATGCGCTCTGATTGCACGTTATGTTTTGATGTTAGTATCCATTATTTATGCTTCCTTGGTTGGTAAAGATTTTAAATGATTCAGGAATTCAAGTAATTGGTCGTCATTGAGTTGGTAGCGGGAACGCTTGTTATAGGTTTTAATCAGATGTTCCCGTCCCTGTTTAGTTGACCAACCAACACGCTGCATTTCGGTGTCGGTTTGATTAATAATATTCTGCAATTCAATTTCTCTTTCCATGTTCCATTACCTCATTTACAACTTGATTAATGACTAAAAAACTTTTGTGTTGTGTTAGCGATCGCAAGTAGCTATTACAAATGCGATCGCTACATTTCAAAGATTAACGTTCACTTGGCAATAGTAAAACTCTGTTTTCCAGGTAGAACGTTATTACTGGTAAAGGAAAATCAGTATAAGCAATCTGCTGAGATACTGCTGGTTTAACACCAGGGGAAGGTGTATCTTCCCAGCAAGTCAAAACCGCTTGATTTCCTTCTTTGGGTTTGATGAAATTGTGTTCGTTACCGACAACTAGTAACCACAACTGAAAGTCTCGCAGTCTCGAATTTTGGCGGATTGTTGGTTGGTAGGATGCGTTGGCGTAGCCTGCGCGTAGCGCGTATCGCATCTAAAAGCCAATAACATTCAGCATTATCAGCTAAGAATTTGATACCATCCGTGTATTGAAATCCTAACCAATGTTTGTAGTAGTTATCAGTTCCAGTGAAGTGACTTAACTGAGATTTGAGTTGTTCTGCTGATAGCATTGTAATTGATTGAAAACATCAATCTCAGAAAGCGAAGCATTAGATGAAACTTCATTTAAAACTACTTTTGACCAGCATCAAACCACATCCATTTAGAACCACCGCAGACTTGAGGCGGTTCATACACTTGCTTTTTGCCGCATTTTTGACAAATTCGTTCAGGTTGTTTTAAGCTAAGAGCCAAGTACAGCAAAGCTTCATCATCAATAGTAATGAAGTCACTTAAAGTATCAGGAAAGCTGTAACTCCATTGGTGGAACAAGCAAATCATTTTTACCTCGATAAAACATTAACATTAAAAAGCGATCGCATTTAATCCATTGAAATTCTCGATAAATTCAATAGCAGAGTGTGGTAATTCAAACCACTCACCCTGCCGACGATGCAATTTAAACTTTTGGTGAAGTGTAGTTTCGGTAGCGATCGCATCATGACAACGAATCAACTTAACAATTGTTAAAGGCTGACTATTCATAGTTTGAAGTTGACGGAGACGGCGATCGATATTAGTTGTCCGACCAATTTTGTAGAGATTACTTTGTCCGGCGCGAATCACATAAACAAAGCCATCACGGGAATTCTGTCTGGGTTGGGAAGGTAAGTCACAGTTGGTAATTTGATTGATGCGTTGGTGATTTAAAGTAATTGCGATACTTGACGCGATCGGGAATGTTTCTAGCTTTACGGTGATCAACGCCTAATGGCATCAAAGGTTATTAAATATTATTCCAAAGGACTTAGTTAACACCCCGATGGAGAGTGATCAACGCCTAATGGCATCAAAGGTTATTAAATCACTAGCGATTTCTTCAAAAAGTTCTTCTCCAATCTGTGATCAACGCCTAATGGCATCAAAGGTTATTAAATCGTAAAAGTGCAGGTTATAAAATGCAGGTAGTAGTAGTGATCAACGCCTAATGGCATCAAAGGTTATTAAATACTAGGGAAAGCGTAATCTTCTCCGTTTACCATTTCGTGATCAACGCCTAATGGCATCAAAGGTTATTAAATTTAAGGGCTTGACAACCTTGTACTGTATTTAGTAGTGATCAACGCCTAATGGCATCAAAGGTTATTAAATCTTCTCTTCTAAATCTTGATATAAGCGCAAACTAACGTGATCAACGCCTAATGGCATCAAAGGTTATTAAATGGAGTTATATCCGCTTGCACAATTACTGCAAAGCAAGTGATCAACGCCTAATGGCATCAAAGGTTATTAAATTTCGTGGTATTCTTTCAGCACTGTTCGGCCTTTTTGTGATCAACGCCTAATGGCATCAAAGGTTATTAAATGTGGGAGTGGTAAAACTTATTCTGCATTATCGATCGGTGATCAACGCCTAATGGCATCAAAGGTTATTAAATTTACGATCGCGCTGACTTTCTACTACTTTGTACCCTTGTGATCAACGCCTAATGGCATCAAAGGTTATTAAATTCCTCATGTTGAAAGCCAGCCCCAATTCCCGCGTTGTGATCAACGCCTAATGGCATCAAAGGTTATTAAATTCGATACTCGGCCCTGCTGGGTTAAGCGGGTTGCTCTGTGATCAACGCCTAATGGCATCAAAGGTTATTAAATTCCGGCAGGTGCTAAAGCATTGGTAATTGGTGAGTAGTGATCAACGCCTAATGGCATCAAAGGTTATTAAATATCTAGAGGGAATAGAAATCAATTAGAAATCTTCATGTGATCAACGCCTAATGGCATCAAAGGTTATTAAATAAGTAAGGGGGGCGAAAGCTCCCTTTTTTTATGCTGTGATCAACGCCTAATGGCATCAAAGGTTATTAAATCTGCCCGCACCAATTACTAAATGAGAAATAGTCATGTGATCAACGCCTAATGGCATCAAAGGTTATTAAATGTTTTTATTTGTGTGTTCCCTTGTTGTGTAAAGATTGTGATCAACGCCTAATGGCATCAAAGGTTATTAAATCATATTGCCGATAAAAGTAAGCAAGTCCTGCTTTAACGTGATCAACGCCTAATGGCATCAAAGGTTATTAAATTCTAAGGGGAGAGTGATTATCCTTGAACCAAACTCTAGTGATCAACGCCTAATGGCATCAAAGGTTATTAAATAGTACCTAACATCCGGTGGATCTCCCTCCCACTCAGGTGATCAACGCCTAATGGCATCAAAGGTTATTAAATAAAGCATTAATTAGCGTCTTAATTTGACCTTACCGAGTGATCAACGCCTAATGGCATCAAAGGTTATTAAATTTGAAGGTGCGGTTTCCAAATTGCCTACAGGCAAGTGATCAACGCCTAATGGCATCAAAGGTTATTAAATTTCCGGTAATGGCCCTCGCGC
>JBAVZX010000872.1:0-3365 GCA_049589015.1 Phormidium sp.
ATGATGGCACTGCAATTGGAGAAGTTCCACCATTAGCAGCACCAAAAGATTATGATAACAGCTTGATTACAGTTAGTTGGGCAGATGGGGATACGACACCTAAAACAGTCAATATTCCCATTTTCAATGATACAGAAATTGAGGGTAACGAAACTGTCAATTTAACTTTAAGCGATCCGACAAATGGGTCAACAATTGGATTGCAAAATACTGCGGTTCTGACAATAATAGATAACGATACTTTTATTCCTAATCCTGGGGTTTTATCTTTTACCAAAGCTAACTATAGTGAGAATGAAGGAAATGGAGGAACTGTTAATAAAATAGTTGCTACCATTCAACGTAATAATGGCAGTGATGACACGGTAACTGTGCAAGTACAACTAGATACAGATAGCACTGCCACTCCCAATGACTTTACTAATAATTTGCCAATTACTGTTACTTTTTTACCGGGGGAAACTTCTCAAAATGTAGAAATTCCGATTATTGGAGATGGGATACCTGAAGGAAATGATACGATTAATTTAAAATTAGTTAATCCCACTGGTGGCGCTAGTTTAGGAGGACAGCAAACAGCTACTTATACGATTATTAATGATGATGTTGTCCCTATTTTTGACTTTAGTACTGCTAGTTACAATGTTACAGAAGGAAATGGGGGAAGTTTCAACACAAATGGCATAGTCAGAGTTAACCGCATAGGTGATATTTCTGGCACTAACTCAGTACAAATTCAATTAGCTAATGGTGCTTCTCCTAGCGCCACAGGTGGAGTAGATTACAACAATACTCCGATTACCGTTACTTTTAATCCGGGTGATACTTTCAAAGATGTATCTGTTCCCATTGCTGGAGATACTGATGTCGAACCAGATGAAAATATCGCTCTTACTTTAGTTAACCCCAGTGCGGGTAATGTTGGCAATACTACATCGAATGCGGTTTTAACTATTATTAATGATGATTTAGCAACTGTCAGTCTTACTGCCACAGATACCAAGGCAGCAGAAACAGGTGATACTGGAACTTATCGCATTAGTCGCGGAACAAGTACCATTGGTGCATTAACAGTTAATCTGAATATTGATGGTAGTAGTCTAGCTAAATCTACCGACTATATTTTGAGTGGTGGTAGTGTTACGATCGCAGATAGCAATTTAACAGTTACTATTCCCGATGGACAGTCATTTGTAGATATTACTCTTACCCCAAATGATGATATTCATGCCGAAGCAGATGAAACATTAAAACTGAATTTAGCAGCAGGAAGTTACAACATTGATGCAGTTAATAAAGAGGGAACGGTAGCGATCGCTGCTAACGATACAGTAGTAATTAGTTTAGCTGATGATGCCAGTATTAATCCTAACTATGCTAACCTGGAAGGTACTTTGCGGCAAGCGATGTTAAATGCAGAAGCTTTTGCCGGAACAGACACAATTACTTTTAGTGGTGCAGCAACGTCGGGAACGATTAATTTAACAGGTGTGTTACCATCGATTAGCCAAAATTTAAAGATTAATGGTACTGGTGCTGCTAATTTGAACGTGCGCCGAGATACGGGGGGAAAATATCAGATTTTTTCTGTTATGAAGGGTGATTTTACTATTGATGGGTTGACTATTTCTAATGGGTTGCCATCTCCTTTTTTTCCTCCTTTCGGTGGCGGTATTCTTAACTTGGGCGTTGGTACGTTAAATGTTAACAATACCACTTTTTATAACAATCAGTCTGATTGGGGTGGTGGTGCTATTGCTAACTTAAATGGTGGGACGGTAAATGTTAGTAACAGCACCTTTACAAACAACTTGGCTGATTTTGGTGGGATTGGTGGTGGTATTTTTAACGCCAAGGGTGGCACGGTAAATGTTAGTAAAAGCACTTTTTCTGGCAACCAATCAAAAAATAATTTTGGCGGCGCTATTGTTAATGACGGGACGCTAACTGTAATTGATTCTAGTTTTTCTGATAATAAAGCTTATGGCTTTGGTGGCGCTATTCGTAATATAGGTTCCCTGGTTGTTATTAACAGTGATTTTACCAACAACAAATCTGATTTTAGTAGTGGTGGTGCTGTTTCAAGTTCGGGTACGCTGATTATTACCAAAAGTACTTTTTCTGGTAATAAGTCTAACAGCGGTGGTGCGTTATCGATCGCTGGTACGGCAAATATTACAGATAGCACTTTTTCCGAAAATACAGGACAGATGGGTGTTGGGGGTGCTATTTATATTGCTACTAAGGATACCGTGGCGATCGATCGCACCACCCTAATAAATAACTCTGCCAACTACGGCGGCGCTATTTGGAATAATTCGATTGGCACAGTAAAAATTACTAATAGCACGATCGCTAACAATACTGCCAACTATTATGGTGGTGGAGTCTCGAATGAGGGCAATCTCGATATTAGTAACAGCACTATTTCCAATAACAAATCAAATGAATCTGGTGGGGGAATTTATAACGATATTACTACTAGTACCTTGAACATTAACCAATCAACAATTACTAACAACACTGCTGATTTTGATAACAATAATACTGGCGACTTTTTGAGCAATAATGGAGGCGGTATCTTTATCCAAAGTGGGACTGTTACTGTTAAAAATACGATCGTTGCCGCCAATATTGATAACTCACCGTTTGGGGGAATTAATCCCGATTTTTCTGGCAATCTCACATCCCAAAGTTACAACTTAATCGGCAATGTTGGCACTCAAAATTTTAGCAGCAACACTACAGGCGATTTATACGGCGACCCTAACAATACTACTACTCAAAATATAGGTGCAACTGAATTTATTACTACTATCAATCCCAAACTCGACCCTTTAGCAAATAACGGAGGGTTGACACAAACTCACGCATTACAAATAGGAAGTCTTGCCATTAATGCGGGAGATCCTGCTTTTGTAGCGCCTCCAAATACAGATCAAAGAAGTGCGGGATTCGATCGCATTGTCGGTGGCAGAATTGATGTTGGTGCTTTTGAATCTAACTTCGTGCTATAGAATAAATTGCAGTTTAGCACCCCACTTTTACTGTTAAGGAAGGCTCCTAGTACTAATAAATATATTCCAAGTTTGAATTACTTCACCGAACAACTGCAATGATTTGGGATAGTATAAGGAAATATTCTGGTTTTCTAACCGGACATTTCTGCCTCTATTATCAGTGCGATACACCCAAGTTTTTTGACCATCAGTTACAGTGATTCGCCATCCGGGAACTAATGCTTGAGTACATATTTGATCTGGTTCAGAAATACCTAAACAACCATTGGGCCAAGTTTCTTGTTTATAGTTAGTAATTCTCAGCTTTCCGGGAGCAATTCCGGTACGTTTCGCTAAGTCTTTTTT
>JBAVZX010000873.1:0-15213 GCA_049589015.1 Phormidium sp.
ATAAAAAGCATTACCTAAAGTAGAGTCTAGCAAGTTCCAAATTAGTTTTTGCTGCCAATTTTTAGCTTGTTTGGTAATTACAGGCCAAGCTGGGGGTCCAGATAATATAATTCCTTTCACTAAATGAGATATACTAGGTTTTTGCAGAAGGGCGATCGCCACTGGAAATAAAGCACCTTGCACTACTAAAATTACAGGTCTTTTCACGACATCTTCTAAAAAGCGTTGCAACTGTTCCGCCCAATCATCAGGGGTATAAGCAACATGAGGCATATCACTTTCTCCACATCCTAATAAATCGGGATTATAAATTAAATTTTCTCTCCCAGCTTGATACCATGACTGATAAAATCGCTGCCAAAAATGCCGAGATAATCCTACACCTATGGGATGAATTAATAACAGCGCCATCTTTTTATTGTTATCTACGTCTGTTGGTGTATGAACTTCGTAGGCGCAACGGTAATTCTTCCAACTGTAAAATTGCATTTGGGAGGTTTTGAAGTTGGCGTAATTAGTAGTAGAGACTGATTGCATGGTAATTCCTGATTTTAAGTGGGTTTGGTAAATGATTTATTAAAATATAATATAAAAACCTGCTGTAAGTTACAATACAATCACGTCAAAAATTACCCGTTCCGTTAGCCTTATGTTGGAAACAGTAGAAACCTATCTTTATCAGCTAGGACAATATGCTGATAACTTGGTACAAACTCAACTTTTACAACTTAGTTGGTTGAGTGTGGTGATTATTTTTGCTGCTGGGTTACTCACCAGTTTAACGCCTTGTATGCTTTCGATGTTGCCCATAACTATTGGTTATATTGGTGGTTATGAAGCTAAAAGTCGCTTACAAGCTGCGGCACAATCTACTTGGTTTTCTTTAGGATTAGCTACTACATTAGCAGCTTTGGGAATTGTTGCTGCTTTGGTCGGTCAAGTATACGGAAAAGTTGGCATTGGTTTGCCAATTATTGTTAGCATCATTGCCATTATTATGGGATTGAATTTATTGGAAGCATTACCTTTACGCTTCCCTTCTTTTAGTGGCATAGATTTGATTTCTAAAGATTTGCCTCATGGGGTACGTTCTTATTTATTAGGGTTAACTTTTGGTTTGGTTGCTTCTCCTTGTAGTACTCCGGTTTTAGCAACATTGTTGGCTTGGGTTGCGGCAACAAAAGATTTAATTTTAGGTGGGGTTTTGTTAGTATCTTATACGGCTGGATATGTGACACCTTTAATTTTAGCGGGAACTTTTACAGCGTCAATTAAAAAGTTGTTGGAATTGCGTCGTTGGTCAAGTTGGATTAATCCGGTTAGTGGGGCGTTGTTAGTCGGATTTGGGGTGTTTTCTCTGTTGTCGCGAATTCCTGGGGGAATTTGGTAAATCAACCTTTTGTGTGATAATTTTATATAGCAGTTCTAGACGATGGGTGAAGTTTTCTTTTTTTGAACCGCAGAGGCGCTCCAGAACGCAGAGAAAGAGTTTAGAGAGGTTAATTTCACAAATAAATTAGGGTTGCTATGTTAGGTGAATCTAAAATCTAAAATCTAAAATCTAAAATCGAATGACTGTTACGAATTCCCAAAACCCATTTAATAAAATTCACAAATTCTTCCGGGGTGAGTTACTACCTTTGTTGGCGGATTTACGTTTGGCAATTTTGTTGCTGTTGGCGATCGCTCTTTTCAGCATCAGCGGTACAGTAATTGAACAAGGTGAATCTCCCCAATTTTATCAAGCTAATTATCCTGAAAATCCGGCCTTATTTGGCTTTCTCAGTTGGAAAGTTATTCTAATTATCGGGTTGGATCACGTATATCAAACTTGGTGGTTTTTATCACTATTAATTTTATTTGGTTCTAGTCTCACTGCTTGTACCTTTACTCGGCAATTTCCTGCTTTAAAAGCAGCAAGAAATTGGAAATTTTATGACCAACCTCGGCAATTTGAAAAACTAGCTTTGAGTGCAGAGTTAGAAACAGGTTCTTTTAATTCCTTATTACCAGAATTGCAAAAGCGAAGTTATCTCATCTTTAAAGAAGGCAATTCTTTATATGCGCGAAAAGGCATTGCTGGACGCATTGGCCCGATTATTGTTCATGCTAGTATGCTCATAATTTTAGCAGGGTCAATTTGGGGCGTAATTACTGGATTTGTTGCCCAAGAAATGATTCCCAGTGGACAAACTTTTCAAGTAAAAAATATTGTCGATGCTGGGCCTTTAGCAGCAGCACAAATTCCTAGAAATTGGGCAGTTAAAGTTAACCGTTTTTGGATTGATTACACACCAGAAGGGGGAATTGACCAATTTTATTCTGACTTATCGGTTGTAGATAAGCAAGGTAAAGAAGTCGATCGCCAAACCATTTACGTCAACAAACCTCTACGTTATCAAGGTGTGAGTTTCTATCAAACAGACTGGGGAATTTCTGCCGTTAAATTTCAGTTTAATAACAGCCCCATTTTCCAATTACCAATGGCGCAACTAGACACCAATGGTAAAGGGAAAATTTGGGGAACTTGGATTCCGACAAAACCTGATTTAAGTGAAGGCGTTTCCTTAGTTACTAAAGATTTGCAGGGAACTTTGTTAATCTATGATGCCACTGGCAAATTAGTATCAACCGTCCGTACTGGAATGACTGCCGAAGTCAACGGTGTAAAACTGAAAATTTTAGAAGTTGTCGGTAGTACGGGATTACAAATTAAAGCAGATCCAGGTATTCCCTTAGTTTATGCTGGCTTTGGTTTGCTGATGTTAGGTGTACTCATGAGTTATATTTCCCACTCCCAAATTTGGGCTTTAGAAAAAGATGGCAAGCTTTATATTGGCGGAAGGACTAATCGCGCACAAGTCGCTTTTGAACGAGAAATTATTGAAGTTTTGCAGGAATTAAAAACATCTTCTCCCCAGATAAGCACAGCTGAAACTCTGGTTTAATCCGAATTAAAACCTGTTAAACTTGATAATAACTTCAGTAATAAAAAATGTAATAACTGCTGTTCTTTATCATCCAAAACAGAAAGCAACTGACGCTCATTTTCGAGGTACTTGGGAATAATTTCATCAACTAATTTTTGTCCTCTTGGCGTTAGTTGCACTAACCAGCGTCGTCTATCTCCTGGTACAGCTTGGCGTTTTACTAAACCCCTTTCTTCCAAACGATCAACTCGATTAGTAATTGAAGCCGGAGTTACTAAGACAAATTGGGCCAGTTGGGTTAAAGTCATGCCTTCCGGTGGCGCAGAACAGCGCAAGGTAGCCAGTAATCCGAATGTAGCAGCATTCAAATCGTATTTAGTGAAGAGTTTTTCCGTGACTTTTTCCTCTTCCAAAGCAGTACGGCGAATGGCTAAAACAGTTACCATTGACCAAGGATCGATATCAGGTCGCGTTTTTTGCCAATCCCGTTGAACCTGTGCCAAAATTTCCACGTTATTCATTGCTGCATTCACTTAGTTGTGCCTACAACTTATTTTAAAAACTAAATATCTAGCAACTAAGTATAAGCTCATATTGTGTCCAGTAGCATCAGTTATGTCAATTTTTAGTACGTATTTAATTTGTATTTGCCTTGAAGTCCTCACCCTTCTGCCTTGGGCTTCAAAAAGCCTTCAGCCTAAATTGTACTAAGAATGTCGCTGATGGCGTACCTCAATTACTGTATGTACATTTCCGCGAGGTGCAAAATCTCCTTTAACAGTAGCTTCTAAAGGATCGCAAGCAGCGACAAAATCATCTAAAATTTGATTAATCGATTCTTCGTGGGAAATGTAGCGATCGCGAAAACTGTTAATATAAAGCTTCAGAGATTTTAACTCTACAACTTTTTCATTAGGTACATAAATAAGGTAAATTGTCCCAAAATCCGGGTAGCCAGAAAACGGACACTTACAAGTGAACTCTGGCAAACTAATATTAATATCGTAACGTCTGCCTATGCGAGGATTTGGGAAAGTAATTAACTGTCCTTCAGAAATCAAACGTTCCCCATACTTCAATTCTGAAGTTTCCTCTAATTCAGAATTATGTTGATTAAAAGATTGAGTTGTCATAAAAAACTACTGCTTAAAAACCTGTTTTATCCTCTTCCCAATCAGGGCAAGTTTCACCTTCACAACCGTAAGGGTGCATCCCACAAACTAAAAGATTACCGCTATAAAGTTGACCATGAAAATGACGACAACCAATACAAGCCGGATGAAAATCTACCGAAGGTTCTACCCAGTCAGTTATCGGCCAGTCACTGTCAAAATGAACTTCGTCAAAATCTAACAAGGTTGGTTCAAATATATCAATGAAGAACTGCTCAAACTCAACATTAATATTACTTTGCCATTGATTAACGAATTCTTCTGGATTTTTTGCCAAAGCGTCAAAAGCATCTGAAAAAGCTTCAGATGCTTCTGAGACAGCTTCGGAAACTTCTTCAAGAACTTCATCAAGGAATTTTTCTACTTCATCAACCACTGTTTCTAACATAGCAAACCAAATTTTTTGCCAATCTTCCATAATTTTTAAACCGAGCTTGTGCTAAAGTTATTTTCGCAGCAAGCAGAGAAGTCTGATAATTTAAACATCATAATACACAATTATTTGCGAATTATTCTTGCTTGAGGCGACGCAACTCTTCTTGTAGCTCCATAACTTGTTCTCGTAAAGTATCGACATTTTGCCCTTCTGCCTTGACTGGTAAATCTTCATCTGAGGAAATGTCAATTGGCCGTGGTTCAGAACGAGTATTATTACTAGAGTCAATTGGTTGCTGTTGAGCGCGGTTGACCATTTCATCTACTAAGCGTTTGGCTTCTTCTGTGGTAATTTCGCCTTTCGCCACCATTTCATCTGCCAACTTCTGTGATTGTTCTCGTAATTCTGCTAATTTTTCACTTGCTGACTGAGCGGCAGAAGCAGCTACCCCAACTCCCAGGTAAAACGCTTTCTTAACCAGATCTCCTAAACCAGCCATAATTATCGAATCTTCTCAAAAAAGGGCGACCCGGAGTCTACGCCTATCACAAGCATCTCGTATTGCTGCTACCTTCCGGTCCTGACAAGATTTGAGCGTTGTAATCGCATAAGTCCAGGTCTGCTCTAAGCATAGCACTTTAATCGCCAGATTGGGAAAAGTTTTCCGTAATGACTAAGCGCAATTTTACAGAGAATTGGTATTACTTATCGGTTGGAGTTGCTTGCGTACCTAGCTGAATGAGCTCTACTTTGTAACCATTGGGGTCTTGCACGAAAGCAATAACGGTAGAACCATGTTTCATTGGCCCTGGTTCGCGCACAACTTTGCCACCATGAGCTTTAATTTCTGCACAAGTAGCATAAATGTCGTCAACTCCGATCGCAATATGACCGTAAGCATCACCCAAATTGTACTGTTCAACGCCCCAGTTATAAGTTAATTCCAAAACCGTGTGATCGGACTCATCACCATAACCGACAAAAGCCAAAGTAAACTTACCGTCAGGATAGTCTTTTTGGCGTAACAGCTTCATCCCCAGGACTTCGGTGTAGAATTTTAGGGATTCTTCCAAGTTGCCAACGCGCAACATCGTGTGTAGCACCCGCATGATTAACTCCAAATTCCACAACTGTTTTCCATTGTAGAAGCGGGTTTTTAAAGATTCTAGGACTTAGGTACGCTCTGACCAAGAAACCGGGTTTTTCGTTCTTACCCTGACAAAGGTTTTTGCTCAACCCGTCCCTACTACCACTGGGAAAATTTTTCTCTGAGCAACCTGATTCAAAGTATGCTAAACGATCAGGCGATTTTGTTTCAATTTGGCTTACTGTAGGGTTGCGTCTTGTGTTGCGCTGCTACTTAAGTGAGCCATTTTCCCCAGCTGCTATTCAGGTACAGAAATCATGACCAACACACTAGATACTGCTATTGATTTTATCCAAGCCCGAGAAATCTTAGATTCACGGGGAAAACCCACAATTGAAGCGGAAGTTTACCTAGCGAATGGCATTATGGGATTAGCACAAGTTCCCAGTGGTGCTTCTACTGGTACTTTTGAAGCTCACGAACTAAGAGATGGGGATAAAACTCGTTACGGTGGCAAAGGAGTTCTCACGGCAGTAGAAAATGTTAGAGAGAAACTAGGCCCGAAATTATTTGGTTTAGATGCGGTTAATCAAGAATTTATCGATCGCACCATGATCAACATAGATGATTCCCCAAATAAATCTAACTTGGGAGCCAATGCAATTTTAGCAGTTTCTTTAGCAGTGGCAAAAGCTAGTGCCGGGGCATTAACATTACCTCTTTATCGTTATTTAGGTGGCCCTTTAGCTAATTTACTACCAGTGCCGTTAATGAATGTAATTAATGGTGGTGTTCATGCTGCTAATAATGTGGATTTTCAAGAATTTATGATTGTCCCTATTGGGGCAGATTCGTTTCGGGAAGCATTACGGTGGGGTGCAGAAGTATTCGCTGCTTTAAGTGCAGTTTTACAAGATAAAGGTTTACTGACTGGTGTAGGCGATGAAGGTGGTTTTGCTCCTAATTTAAAGTCAAATGTCGAAGCTTTAGAATTACTGGTTGCTGCTATCGAGAAAGCGGGTTATCAACCAGGGGAACAGGTAGCTTTAGCTTTGGATGTAGCTGCTAGTGAATTTTACAAAGATGGTCAATATGTTTATGATGGCGCTGCCCACTCAGGTGCAGAATTAATTGATTATCTATCACAAATGGTGGCGCAATATCCGATTGTTTCCATTGAGGATGGTTTACACGAAGAAGATTGGCAAAATTGGACTTTACTCACGCAAAAATTAGGGTCAGGGGTGCAATTAGTCGGGGATGATTTATTTGTAACTAATTCCAAACGATTAAAAAAAGGGATGGCGGCAAAAGCTGGTAATGCGATTTTGATTAAATTAAATCAAATAGGTTCTTTGACTGAAACTTTGGAAACCATTGATTTAGCAATTCGTAATGGTTATCGTTGTGTAATTAGTCATCGTTCGGGAGAAACTGAAGATACAACGATCGCAGATTTAGCAGTAGCAACCAGGGCAGGACAAATTAAAACAGGTTCCCTCTGTCGCAGCGAACGAGTTGCTAAATATAATCGATTATTACGAATTGAAGAAGAGTTAGGCAACCAGGCTGTTTACGCAGGCACAATAGGTTTTGGGCCAAGATAGGGACTGGGAAGAAGAGGTGGGGAGGTAGGGAGGTAGGGAGAATTGAAAAGATGTAGTTAAAAAATTATCCCCTCTGCCCCTCTGCCCCTCTGCCCCTCTGCCCCTCTGCCCCTCTAGGGATAGAAAGACAATTGAGGTAAGCCCAAAGTTTCTTCCCAACCCATCATGAGATTTAAGCACTGAATAGCTTGTCCGGCTTGACCTTTCATTAAATTATCGATCGCAGACATAACAATTACCCGCCCGGTGCGCGAATCGACTTCTAAACCGATATAACAAAGATTAGTGCCACAAGCCCATTTAGTTTGGGGATAGGTGCCACTAGGTAAAACTTTTACCCAAGGGGCGTTGCGGTAAAAAGCATTGTAAATCGTAATTAAATCTTCTCGCTCTAGTCCAGGATCGCGCATGGTGGCGTAGACTGTGGCTAGGATGCCCCGCACCATTGGAATCAGGTGGGGTGTAAATTGAACAGTAACTTCGTGTCCGGCTAAATCGCTGCAAATTTGTTCAATTTCCGGTGTATGGCGGTGACGGGCGACTCCATAAGCACCTAATGAGCTATCTGCTTCAGCTAGCAACATATTAACTTTTGCTTGTCTCCCACCACCGGAAGTCCCAGATTTAGCATCAATAATAGCGGTTTCTGGCAGAATTAACCCTTGTTTGAGTAGGGGTGCTAATGCCAAAAGACTAGCTGTAGGATAGCAACCGGGACAGCCGATTAGTTGGGCTTGGGCGATGCGATCGCGATATAGTTCTGGTAAGCCATAAACAGTTGTAGAAGCGATTTCTTGATCTTGGCGATCTCCACCATACCAACCTGTATAAGTACTAACATCAAAAAAACGATAATCTGCGGAAAGATCAAGCACTTTACATCCCTTTGCCAACAAGGGTGGTGCCATTTGGTAAGCTAAGCCATTGGGCAAGGAAAGAAACACTACCTGACAATGAGCCGCAATTTTTTCTAAATCTATCGGCTCAATCTTCAAATTCACAAACGGACTCAAATGTGGGTATAAATCTGAAAAAGGTTTCCCAGCGCTACTTTCACCGCCCAAGTAAACTATTTCTACCCCTGGATGCTCCATAAGGAGTCTCACTAATTGCACACCACCATAACCTGATGCGCCGACAATACCAACGGGCACGCGCCCCATATTACCCATGATCCTTGACCTTTGTGCGTTTTTAGTTTAAATCAGGTACTAACTTTTGCTGCATTGTAGTACTAAAACCCTTGTTTGGCAGAATCAACCAATTTTAGATTTTAGATTTGGGATTTTCGTTCGCTCTCTTCCTCGGCGCTAGCTGCCCCCTGCCCCTCTGCTCTCCTGCGATCTCAATAAGTGATTTAAATGCGTGACAGCTTAACACAGGCGGGTGTTCTCTTGCCTCTTTAACTGTCTGGTATTTTAGACAAAAGAACGGGGTAAAATTAAAGAGGAAAAACTTTACGAAATTTTACGATATTAGTGGCAGAAACTCCTATCCAACCTTTTAATTTTGACTCAATTGACACCGCTTTAGCAGAGTTTAAAGCAGGCAGAGCGGTGGTGGTAGTAGATGACGAAAATCGGGAAAATGAAGGTGATTTAATTTGCGCGGCGCAGTTTGCTACACCCGACTTAATTAATTTTATGGCGGTGAATGCCAGAGGGTTAATTTGTCTGGCAATGACAGGGGAACGTTTGGATGAACTGGACTTGCCATTGATGGTTAGTAAAAATACTGACAATAACCAAACGGCTTTTACTGTCAGCATTGATGCTGGAAGTCATTTAGGTGTTAGTACGGGCATTTCAGCGGAAGATCGCGCTCGGACAATTCAAGTAGCAATTAATCCCGCTTCTCAACCTAAAGATTTACGCCGCCCTGGTCATATTTTCCCGCTCCGTGCTAAAGTTGGCGGCGTGCTGAAACGGGCTGGTCATACGGAAGCAGCGGTAGATTTAGCTAGATTAGGTGGACTTTATCCGGCGGGGGTAATTTGCGAAATTCAAAACCCGGATGGTTCAATGGCAAGATTGCCGGAGTTAATTGAATACTCGAAAAAACACAGTTTGAAGATTATTTCGATCGCTGATTTAATTAGTTATCGATTGCAGTACGATCGCTTTATCTGTCGAGAAACGATCGCCCAATTACCGACACAATTTGGCAATTTTGAAATCTACGCTTACCGCAATGTTTTAGACAATTCCGAGCACGTCGCCATTGTTAAAGGTAATCCGGCTGAATTTGCGTCACAATCAGTAATGGTGCGGATGCACTCAGAATGTTTAACTGGTGATGCTTTAGGTTCGCTGCGTTGTGATTGTCGAATGCAGCTACAAGCAGCTTTAAAAATGATTGAAAATGCTGGTAGCGGTGTGGTAGTTTATCTGCGACAAGAAGGCAGAGGAATTGGTTTAGTTAACAAGTTAAAAGCCTATTCTTTGCAAGATTTAGGCTTAGATACTGTGGAGGCAAACGAAAGATTAGGGTTCCCTGCTGACTTGCGAAATTATGGAGTTGGGGCGCAAATCCTCAATGAGTTGGGGGTGAAGAAGATTCGCTTAATTACTAATAATCCGCGCAAAATTGCGGGATTGAAAGGTTACGGTTTAGAAATGGTGGAAAGAGTACCATTATTAATTGAAGCGAATACTTATAATACAACCTATCTAGCTACGAAAGCTGAAAAGCTAGGTCATTTGCTCCTGCAAACTTATTTAGTTACTGTAGCGATTCAATGGCAAGGTGAATCTTCAATTCAAGAACGTTATGAACGGTTGGAAAAATTGCGCCATTTAGCCAGCGTTCATGATTTACTTTTACAGGAAGAAGCTAGACCTGTAACGATCGCTCTTTTCGGGAATCCTTTACTAACTGCTAATTTAGGTTTCGATCAACCTAAATTAGCAGCACCCGACTGGTATCAACAAGCAAATCATCCTTACGTGGAAGCGATCGCCAAAATCCTTGATAGTATAGTTTCTTGGCCTGATTTACAGCGTTTAGATTTTCTGGTTTCTTCTGGCGTTGATCCTCTGACTAGTTTGCAGGTAAATCTCAACCGTCAAAGTTTCTCCCTGAGTCAATTACCTTCCTCAATCTGCGATAATTTGGAAACCCAAAAAATCTATAGTTTTATTGCCGAAACTAGCTTAACTAGTTAAAAGTTTACAAGTTCAGGAGTTTAGAAGTGGAGAACTCCTGAACTTCTTGTGCTTGTTTCAGTATTGTTTCAGTAACAGTGTGAAGTTTCCGTAAATTTGCCGAGGTAAGTAGTAAAGATTAAGTAAAGTATGCCCTGTCAACCGAAAATTTTGGGAATATTCGCTGTATAAACAAGAATAAGTTAACAGTGGTAAGGTGAATTAAGTAAAGCTAGATTTGGAGAAATGACTAAAAAAATCTTCAGCTAGCTAACTCTATAAATGTAATTTACCAGGTAATTTTCGGAAATTACCTAAAGTGTTGTACCCAAAAATTTAGTAAATCCAACGGTCAGGTTATGAGTTTACAAAACATATTAAATCAAGGCATTGATAAGGTGAGACAAGGGAATTATCCAGCTGCGATCGCCAATTTTAATCAGGTGCTTAATCTGGAACCTAATTATGTGGGATACTATAATCGAGGTCAAGCTTACTATTACTTGGGAGAGTATAAGACAGCATTGATCGATTTTAATTATGCTTTGCAACTTAACCCTGATTTTGCCAAAGGTTATTTCAGCAGAGGTTTACTATATTTTGACTTAGAAGCGCCGGAGGAGGCGATCGCAGATTTTAGCGAAGCTATTAATTTGAATCCCCAATTAACTATAGCCTATATTAGTCGGGGTTTATCACAGATTTACTTAGGGGAAATTGCTGAGGCTATTGCAGATTACGATCGAGCTTTAAGCATCGATCCGCAATCTTTAGAAGCTTATAATAATCGGGGAATGGCGCGTTGTTATTTGGGTGATTTTAAAGGTGCAGTTGCTGATTTTGACCAAGCAATAGAAATTGCTCCTAATTTTGTGGAAGCTTATAATAATCGGGGCAATGTGCGAATGCAATTAGGCGATCGTACAGGTGCAATGGCAGATTTACAAAAGGCTGTGGACTTAGCACCTGACTTAGCTACAGCTTACTATAATCGTGCTTTAGTTCGGTATACAGATGGCGATTCTTCAGGAGCCATTGCTGATTATAATCAATCTTTAAATATTAACTTTACTGACGCAGAAACTTACAATAATCGTGGTAATCTTTGTACTTTAAGTGGAGACTACCAAGCAGCAATTGAAAACTATACGCAAGCGATCAAAATCAATCCCAAAAAAGCCAATGCTTTCTATAATCGAGGTTTAGCCTATTATTACCAAGGAGATTTTGCCAAAGCAATTGCAGATTTCAACCGAGCGATTATTCACAAACCTGATTATGCCGCAGCTTATAATAATCGGGGATTAGCTTTTCGGGTACAAGGAAATATTCAAAAAGCGTTAGAAGATTTTAACCAAGCTTTAAAGCAAAATCCTCAATTAGCTGAAGCTTATGTTAGTAGAGGTTTAGCTCGTGCTGATTTAGGAGATAAAAAAGGAGCAATTAAAGATTTTAACCACGCTTTAGAACTTAACCCAAATGATGCGAGAACTTATAACAATCGGGGATTTGTGTATTATAAATTGGGTGATTCTCGCCAAGCAATTGCCGACTTTAATCAAGCTTTAAAACTGAATCCCAACTTAAATTCAGCTTACATTAATCGGGGATTAGCTCGATTTGCGATCGGTGATAAACTCGGCGCATTAGAAGATGTAGATCTCGCATTGCGAACAGCTTAAGAGGCAGAGCCTCCCTTCTCTCGTTCCCAGGTTGAACCTGGGAACGAGATTACCTCCCCTGCTTAGGGTAAGTCGGTACTTCCCATTAAGTACAAGTCGCACTCACGGGCAACACCTCGACCTTCGTTAAATGCCCAAACGACGAGGCTTTGGCCCCGACGACAGTCACCAGC
Source organism: Phormidium sp. (assembly GCA_049589015.1). Classification (GTDB taxonomy): domain Bacteria; phylum Cyanobacteriota; class Cyanobacteriia; order Cyanobacteriales; family Aerosakkonemataceae; genus Floridanema. Next base: position 12,171 of record JBAVZX010000873.1, read on the forward strand.
GGCGAACACACCGGGAATGCTGGTGTTGTATTTACCGTAGTCGGCTTTAACATTACTGCGTGCGTCGCGTTCTAGTCCAAGGGCATCAAGCAGCGGTTGTTCTGGGCCCAAAAAGCCCATTGCTAAAAGAACGAGTTGGGCGGGAATTACTTTTTCCGTACCGGGGATGTGTTTGGGAATAAACTGACCTTTTTCGTTTTTCTCCCACTGCACCTGCACAGTATGAACGGCTTTCACATTGCCGTTTTCATCGCCTTCAAACTTGGTCGCCGTAGTGGTATAAACACGGGGATCAGCACCAAATTTCGCCGCTGCTTCCTCTTGACCGTAGTCCATTTTATAAACTTTCGGCCATTCGGGCCAAGGATTGTCAGCCGCCCGTTCTGAAGGTGGCTGGGGCAAAATTTCCACTTGAACTAAGCTGTTGCAGCCGTGACGAATGGAAGTTCCTACGCAGTCAGTTCCGGTATCACCACCACCGATAATTACCACATCTTTACCTTTAGCAGAGATGAAATTGCCGTTTTGACTCTTGTCTAAAATTGCTTTGGTGTTAGCGGTGAGGAAGTCCATTGCAAAGTAAATACCTTTTAATTCGCGTCCTTCAATGGGCAAATCTCTAGGTTTAGTCGCGCCTGTACAAAGTATTACTGAGTCAAATTCTTTTAGCAATTGCTCAGAAGTAATATCTTTGCCAACTTCGGTATTGCAGACAAACTTCACGCCTTCATCTTCCAAGACTTTCAAACGACGGAGGACAACTTGCTCTTTGTCCAATTTCATGTTAGGAATTCCGTACATTAGCAGTCCGCCTGGGCGATCGGCCCTTTCAAACACAGTCACCAAATGTCCGGCTTTGTTGAGTTGGGCAGCTGCGCTAAGTCCGGCTGGGCCCGATCCCACAATAGCAACTTTTTTCCCGGTGCGCTTGGTTGGTGGATCTGCGGTGATCCAGCCTTCATCCCAGCCTTTTTCTGCGATCGAATACTCAATATTTTTAATCGTAACAGGTGGGTTGTGAATGCCCAAAACACAAGCGCCTTCGCAGGGTGCAGGACAAACTCTTCCGGTAAATTCGGGGAAATTGTTGGTTTTGTGAAGGCGATCGAGTGCTTCGCGCCAAAGTCCGCGATAAACTAAATCATTCCATTCTGGAATCAAGTTATTAATTGGACAACCGCTTGCCATCCCACTAATCACAGTTCCCGTGTGGCAAAAAGGCACGCCGCAGTCCATACATCTTGCGCCTTGGGTGCGGAGTTTTTCCTCTGGCATTGGCAGGTGAAACTCGTCCCAGTTGCGAATGCGATCGATCGGTTCAACTTCCGATGCTACTTCCCGAAGAAATTCGATAAATCCTGTTGGTTTTCCCATTGTTTGTTACCTCAAAAAATACAAAAGTTTTGTTTTGGAAAAGGCGACTAAATTGATTTTACTCACTCTTTATTTGCTGATTGAAAGTCTATAACCTTTGAGTAAAGGCTGGCTACTGTCTCCCTAGCAAAAAGTTCATCCTTGATGTTTAGATAATCTTCCTTATGATATGCGTTCCTCGCTTCTTCAATCTCTGCCATAACTTGTGGTTCTTGTTCTAGTGATTCTTCTGATTCAAACACCAAATCCTCTAAAATTTCCAAAAGTTCACGCTTTTTTTCCAAATCTAACGATGTAATTGCTTCAATCAATGATTCAAAGGGAACGTTAAATTTAACTATTGTCATTTTTTCCTCTTTAGTTTAATGGTGCATAAGCCTGGAAATCTGCTAAGGGTTCGTCAAAATCATCAGACATTTCAATTAAGCCTTTTGCACTTCCAAATTTAGGGCGTGTTTCTGCTGCAAAAGCAAGACAGGCTTTGATATCCTCAGATGTAAGTTCAGAAAAGTCTTCTAAAATCTCCTCTTCAGTCATTCCACTAGCGAGATATTCCAAAATATCATACACAGTAATTCGCATTCCCCGAATACAAGGTTTGCCGCTGCGTTTTCCCGGTTCAATTGTAATAATTTTCTGGTAATCCATATTATCTGTTTTCCATCTGCTTTAAAATATCCTCTAATGTCAAATCTTTAAACATTTGCTCACGTTCCTCTGTATAATTTCCATAACCTGTGAAAAATTGGTTGAGAAACCTTACTGTATTGACAATGCCAATTTCCTTCGATAATAGTTCAATAGCTTGCTGTGTAATTTCACTTAAAGATTTTGCTTGCATACTCATTGTACTAACTCCCTGTTTCCAACTCTTGAATAAATTCACGATAATACTGTTGATATGAACCGCCAAAATTATCCATTCCTTCCTTAGTTAAATAACCGCTATTTTGTCCTGTATGGGGATTTTCCACATAACTATAGATGTATTTTGGATAGTTAATATTTTCATTCCAACTGATATTAAAAGCGGCGTAATTTGAGAAAAAAGTCATGTCAGCGTAAGCATGAATACGATCGTGTATCCACCAAGCTAAAGCTGTCCAATCTTTTGTTCTTTCATAGTAAGGAATGAAGGAAGTTACTATTACACAGGCGGTTGCACCCATGTAATTATCTTTTTTTCGATCCCAAATGTGGGCTGCATAGTTTGCTTCATTGCTAGCGCAGTTATATTTGTTATTTTCTGCGCCTTTGGCGTTGACTTCGCAGGAACGATAGGCGGAACGAATGCTGATTCTACCTAGTGCATCTTGGATAGGTTCGAGGACTTTTTGGCAGAGGTTTTTTCCGGCTGCGATCGCCAATTTAGGATCGTCTGGTATGTTAGGAATACCTTCAATTTGGGAGATTTCTGAATAGAGAAATTCCCTCATAAAAAAGCTTAGGGAAAGTTGCACTCTCCCTAAGCTTTCTAAGCTTTTGACGGTTTGCGGTTGTCTCATAAAAATATCTGATTCGCTTTTTAAACCAGTCGTTATACAGCTAATGATAGAGGTAAAATAGCTATACCTCCCCAACCACTTACTTTTAGAGAAAGTTCGTCTTCTCCTAGTGGCACGTCGAAGACTATTGTAATAATCTTTTCCAAACCTGGTTGCACTTCGGT
>JBAVZX010000874.1:0-2124 GCA_049589015.1 Phormidium sp.
TTCAGATTCAGAGCATGGTTCCACCACCATCTAGCACAGCCAAACGCCTTTGATAAGGCTACTTGCTGTTCAGCAGTGGGATAGATTCTGACCTTAACAACGTTTCTCATCCCCCTAGTTTAGCACAAAAAGGATTGATGGTAAGCTCGATAGATTATTGTCAATCGGCGCGGCATCGAACCGCTTGATTGACTTGCCTCTCATCCCCACCCACGAGGGGATGGGGAATTCCCGGCAACTCATTAAATCACCGAAGCTGGTTCCTTCTTGCTTATCAGGAGCTTTGTTTCTCCCAGCCAGATCTGGAAATTTGTCAATCCACTCTAATATCTCTACCGTATTTGGAAATGTTGTAGGTCTCCAAGGGGCTTCGCCTCGAAATGCTGCTTTAACTTCTTTCACAAAACGCATGGCTGTTTTCCTTCGCATTGTGCCATCACCGTTCTGAGCAATAAGGTTGCCTGTTTCGAGTATCGTCGCCATAGGCAACAAAAAATTACAGCCTGCTTGAGAATAGGTTTTAAAATCTTCGAGAACTGATGCTCTATGCTGATTATATTTGGGAACATTAAGTATTTCTAGGAATATGCTGGTATCTATCAGGCAGATACTACTCATTGCCGTACTCCTGCAAACGAGATAGCCATTCCATAGCTTGCTGTTTTCTATCTTCAGGTGTATGCGGCGACTTAACAAATCGATCGACTATTCCTCTAGTTACCAGTTGACCAAGTGGCCCCTGAGATATCAGACTGGGAAAATCGTACATATCCCCAAGCCGTACAAGGTGACTATCTCCTTCCTTTGGATCTCGGAAACAAAAGACTACATCTTTGAGAGCCGCATCGGGTAAGGCATCCATTAAAGCTGGGTTATGTGTGGAAAGTAGCACTCGTAACTTACGCTGTTCAGCAATATCTCGGATGCTGGCAAGTAGATGCTGGGCGCGGTTGGGATGAACGCCGTTGTCAATTTCCTCAATCACGACTAGACTACCTTCGGGAGCCGATAGCATCGCCGCAGTTATCGCCAATACTCGCAATGTACCATCGGATAATAAAGCCGCCTCACAATAGCGACGGTGATTGCCAAAAGTTTCTGCTAGTCGCACCATAACTTCATCCCTTGGCCCAAAAAGGAAATCTAGCCCATCTATAGCCTGTTCTGGTAGACTCTGGATAAAGTTGAGAATTGCCTGTTGATTTTCGGGTTGATTCTCCCATAATCGATATAGAACGCTCGAAAGATTAGTACCATCTTCTTGTAATCGCTTATCAGATTTGAAGCTGTACTCGCGCATTCTGGCAGGAACGGGATCTAAAAACAGGATATTTTTTAAGACTCGTTGATATTCGCGGACGGTTTGAGGAATAATTTTTTGGGAGTTGGTATGCTTGGCATCAAAATGGGCAGGGCTATCTAATTGGACAAATATAGCCATTTGATCGCTGCAAGTTATCCCTGGCTTTTTACTCCCTTTTAAAAAGTTGTTATACTTTACACCAACATCAGTTCCTACTCCTTGGGAAGGCTGAACTAGATCGTATAAGGGGACTGGACTTGTTGAGTCAACAATTCGCTCACTACTGATGTGCAGTTCTCCGTCACGCACATTCAGCGTTATATCAAGCTGGTTCCATTCATTTGAATCCAAACGGCAACCGATGGTAAAACTTGACTCTCCACGATGGCACAAGTCATTTATTCGACCGCGCACAACTTGATCTGCACTATTTACAGCATATTGAATACTGGAAAGTTTTTGTCCTTGTGCTAGCCATGACAGAAAGCGCAAACCTTCAATAGCATTGCTTTTACCTGCGGCGTTTGCACCTATTAAGACTGTCAGTGATCCCAGAGGTAAACTGCTTGTACTGTAACTTTTGAAGTTTGTGAGGGTAAATTCTGTCAGTATGGCATTCATTTCACAGTTCTCTTCGATACATCGGCGTTAATCTGAATCTCTTCGATGACCTTGTAGGGTGCGCCAGAAAAGCAATAACTTCTGTTATATTGGAAGGCTATTATTTTAACGCACCTGACGATCGCACCACTTCCCTAACTCCTTAATTCATTACACTAGATTAAGTCTGCCTTTTCAGTCCTCTTCAGAGGACTTAAGCT
>JBAVZX010000875.1:0-7860 GCA_049589015.1 Phormidium sp.
AATCAGTTGAGCATCTGGTAGATGAGGCGGTAATTTTTCCTCAATCTGCCGTTTCTCTTCTGAGGTGAGACTAGTACCAGAAATGCGCGATCGTCCCGGCATCCAAGGATATTGTTCTAGCCAAACGTAAGGAAACTGAATTAAATAACGTGGTTCTTGAGAACCTAACATTTTTAACAGTTTGCCCTCAGTAAGAGCAAGTCTGACTTCTTCAACGATCGCCTTTACCCGCTTTGGCTCAATATGGTGCAAATGACCAGTCATACGGAGGTTCTGCCCCTGCTCCAAATAGGTCATGTAAATGGCGCATTTGGCAGCTGTGGCTGCTGCATCCAGAAACGCTCCGTGGCGGTGTCCGCTTGTTCTCATGGCACTAAATGCCAGATAAAGCATGATCTGATCCATTGCACTGGGACTGAGGCGTTTGATCAGATCTAGGTCGTTACTCATAATTAGGAAAGATGGTACGCATAAATTCAAAACTTCAAGTTTTCCGAGGCTCAAGCCACTGCGGAGGATGAATAGCTTGTTTAGCCTTTTGCTAGCAGCAATTAGCTGACGCTACCATCCATCATCAATGGAATGATTACTCTGATTGCACCCATTATTTCTGCTGTAGGCAGTTTTAAGTTACGTTAAGAGCCACCCTGCTTTCCAAAATTTAGCCGATCGGCAGTCATAAATACTACTTATCCTGGCTAAAAACCAAAAAAAAGTCAAAAACCCACGCTAAGACAATCTTGGCATGGGTTAGGAAAAAAATAATAACTTTACCTGGTCTAATTTGCACTAACCGTTGTATGATAATGTGTAGCCATACAATAACTAAATTGTTTCTCCTTACGGAAACAAAAGCTAAATTAGCAAAATAGATCGGCAGTGAATGCTTAGATTATTGGCAAGGCTTCCAGCAACAGATATTGTTTATCTTCAGTAATTTTACCTTCCGCTACCTCGGTGCTCGTCGTCGTTAGATACCGATACTGGGTGTAAAATAATAGAGTTTACATTAGCAGAATTTTCTGATTTTTCCGTAGGAATAGCTTGTGCTTGAGAGTTGAAAGTTTGGCTAGATAAAGTTAAAAGTGCCAAAAGTAAAGTAGTAACAGTAACCTTGAGATGTCCCATAGAAATTTTTAATCTCCTGTGTTTCTACTCCTTCTTTCAGGGACTTGCAGGAGCTATCAGGAGAATTTTCTAAGTTATGTACAAGAAAAATTAATTAGCGATTCTTTGTCCTTATATATGCCGAAAAACGACGCGCAAATTTACCGATCGCCTTGACTAAAATTCAGCTTGACAATAACTTCATTTAGGCAAAATGCTCAGGCAATAAGTATTAATCTGGTAGATTATCGGATGACAAATTTTGATAATATTGTTAAACCAGTGAAATTACTGAATTAGAACTTCCGCTCTCAGCTAGAACTCGTAGGTGAGTGATTGACAAATCACCGACAACAAAGCACAAATAACAATGGAACTGACTAGCGACAAATAACTCAGCATGAAAGCACAGGTCTTTAGAGGGGTCAATCAACTAAGCTACGAAGAAGTACCAGTACCGACATTAGCAGCGGATGAGGTATTGGTGCAGGTGCGGGTAGTAGGTTTGTGTCAGTCGGATATTAAAAAAATTCTGTATCCGCTTTATCAACCACCACGCATTTTTGGACATGAGACTGCGGGAGTAATTTCTGCGGTGGGAGAAGCGGTAACAGACTGGCAAGTGGGACAACGGGTGGTGGTGATGCACCATATCCCTTGTATGCGCTGCGAGTATTGTTTAAATGAAAATTTCTCGATGTGTGAGGTTTACAAAAACATCACTACAACGGCGGGTTTTGCGCCTAGTGGTGGTGGTTTTGCGGAATATGTTAAGGTTCCGGGACATATTGTTCGCAGTGGTGGGTTAATTCCGATTCCTGATGATGTAACTTTTGAGCAAGCGAGTTTTGTGGAACCGACTAACTGCTGTTTGAAGGCGGTGAAAAAGGCGGAAGTTAAACCGGGTGAGACGGTGCTGATTACTGGTGCCGGTCCGATCGGTTTAATGTTTATGATGTTGGTAAAATATTTTGGTGGGAGAGCGATCGCCACTGACTTGTTACCCTCACGAATTGAAAAAGCCTTAGCTGTGGGTGCAGAAGCCGCTTTTGATGCTCGCGATCCAGATTTACCGCAGAAAATTCAAGCTTTAACGAATGGTTTGGGAGTTAATACTACGTTATTAGCGGTTCCCAGCGATAAGGCTTTTTTCCAAGCCTTAGATTGTACTCGCAAAGGTGGAAAGATTCTGTTTTTTGCTGAGTTTCCCGATGAGTTGGAAATTCCGATTAACCCAAATATCCTGTATCGTCGGGAAATTGATTTGATGGGTAGCTACAGTTCCTCTTTTAGGTTGCAATCTCTGGCTACGGACATTGTATTTAATCGGCGAATTGATGTGGATGCTTTGGTGAGCGATCGCTATCCTCTCCAAGAATTATCCCAAGCCGTAGCCAAAGCCGTTTCCCCAACTCCAGAGACTTACAAGATTCTGATTTATCCCTGAGTTGGGACAAGGGGACAAGGAGACAAGGGGACAAGGGGACAAGGAGAATTTTTTACTCAAAACTCTCTCACTCCCCAAACTAACTCAAAATTTAAAACTTTCCCAGTTCCCAGTCCCCTTTATTAAAAATTTCCTGAGATTTATGAAGATTTGCTAAGTTTAAAAACGATATATTTATAATCGTAAAAATTTAGTAAATTCCGCTAGTAACGATTGTGAAACAATATATAAAGATAATGCAAATGTGCAATTATTTAACTTTTAATTGGTGATTTTAATTGAAAAATAAATCTAAGATTAAAGGAAGGCTGGGATAGCAAATTAAGTATTTAAAAAACTAAACTGCTACCCCAAGATATGATTGCAGAACTGGAGATTAAAATGGGTATCGCCACTATTAACCCAGCAACAGGAGAATTAGTCAAGTCCTTTGAAGCGCTAACAGATGCGGAGATTGAATCTAAGCTAACACGGGCGCAACAGGCATTTGAGAGTTACCGTCAAACGTCGATGAGTCAAAGGGCGCAATGGCTAAATAAAGCGGGGGAAATTTTAGAGGGCGATCGCGAACGGTTTGGTAAAATTCTCACCTTAGAAATGGGAAAACCGTTAAAAGCAGCGATCGCAGAAGTCGAAAAATGCGCTTCGGTATGTCGTTATTATGCTGAAAATGCAGCTAAATTTTTAGCAGATGTACCAGTGAACACCGATGCTAGCCAAAGCTTTGTCCGCTATCAACCATTAGGAATTATTCTGGCAGTAATGCCTTGGAACTTTCCCTTTTGGCAAGTATTTCGCTTTGCTGCACCTGCATTAATGGCAGGAAATGTCGGAATATTAAAACACGCTTCTAATGTACCGCAGTGTGCTTTAGCAATTGAGGAAATTATTCAAGCCGCTGGTTTTCCTGATGCTGTGTTTCAAACCTTATTAATCGGTGCAAATAAAGTTGCCCCAATTGTCGCAGATGAAAGAGTGAAAGCGGCAACTTTAACCGGAAGTGAAGGTGCAGGAATTAGTTTAGCAATTGCTGCTGCTAAAGACATCAAAAAAACGGTTTTGGAATTAGGAGGAAGCGATCCATTTATTGTTTTGGAAAGTGCGGATATTGAAGCAGCAGCGACTACCGCAGTCACAGCGAGAATGATTAATAATGGTCAATCTTGTATTGCGGCGAAACGGTTTATTGTCGCGGAATCTGTCGCCGATCGATTTGAAAAGCTAATGGTAGAGAAATTCCAAGCTTTAAAAATGGGCGATCCGATGTTACCAGATACAGATGTTGGCCCTTTGGCAACTCCGGGAATTGTCAAAGAATTGGATGATTTAGTGGAAAAATGTGTCCAACATGGCGGAAAAGTTTTAACAGGTGGGCATTCATTTAGCGATCGACCTGGCAATTACTTTCCTCCCACTATTTTGAGCTATTTGCCCCCTGGATCGCCAGCAGACAAAGAAGAATTTTTTGGCCCAGTGGCGTTATTATTCCGAGTCAAAAATATTGACGAAGCGATTAAAAAAGCAAATGACATTCCCTTTGGACTAGGGGCTAGTGCTTGGACTACAGTAGAAGAAGAACGCGATCGCCTGATTTCAGAAATTGAAGCGGGTGCTGTCTTCATCAATAGCCTAGTTAAATCTGATCCGCGTCTACCTTTTGGTGGAATTAAGCGTTCCGGCTACGGCAGAGAACTAGGCATCCAAGGCATTCATGAATTTGTTAACGTTAAAACCGTTTGGATCAAATAAAAACATTCTAGTTGATTAGCAATTAGTAGTTAGTGGGCATTTTGTCTACTAACTACTCACTGCTAACTATCAATCTAATCACCAATTACTATCAACCGAGGAGTCACAATCCAGAATGAATACCGCAGATTTATTGGTTCAATGTTTAGAAAATGAAGGTGTTAAATATATCTTTGGTTTACCAGGAGAAGAAAACCTCCATGTTTTAGAGGCAATCAGAAATTCCAGTATCCAATTTATCACAGTTCGCCATGAACAAGGTGCCGCTTTCATGGCTGATGTTTATGGACGTTTGACAGGACACGCTGGGGTTTGTCTTTCGACTTTAGGCCCTGGCGCAACTAATTTAATGACAGGTGTGGCTGATGCTAATTTAGATCGCGCTCCTTTAGTAGCAATTACTGGACAAGTAGGGACCGATCGGATGCACAAAGAATCACACCAATATTTAGATTTGGTGGCAATGTTTTCTTCAGTAACTAAATGGAATGCCCAAATTGTTCGCCCTAGCATTGCCCCGGAAGTAGTTCGGAAAGCTTTTAAATTAGCGCAATCAGAAAAACCTGGTGCAGTACATATTGATGTCCCAGAAAATATTGCGGCAATGGAAGTTACAGGAGAACCTTTAAGTAAGGGTGATGTGGAAAAAACCTTTGCTTCTTTCCGCAGTATTAAACACGCATCAGAGGTAATTTCTCAAGCTAAAAATCCAATAATTTTAGTGGGAAATGGCGCAATTCGGGATCATGCTAGTGATGCGGTAACTGAGTTCGCAACGCGATTAAATATCCCTGTTGCTAATACTTTTATGGGTAAAGGTGTGGTTCCCTATAATCATCCTTTAGCATTGTGGGCGGTAGGTTTGCAACAACGAGATTACATTAGTTGTGGGTTTGATCATGCTGATTTGGTGATTGCTATTGGTTACGATTTAATTGAGTATTCCCCGAAAAAATGGAATCCTGATGGCAAAATTCCCATTGTCCATATTAATGCCACTCATGCAGAAATTGATAGTAGCTATATTCCTGAAGTTGAAGTAGTTGGAGATATTTCTGATTCGCTGGAAGAGATTTTAGAACGGGCCGATCGCACTGGTAAACCAGATGCTTATGCTTTGCAATTAAGAGATGACATTCGTGCTGATTACGAAAAATATGCCAATGATGATGGTTTTCCGATTAAACCGCAAAAACTAATTTACGATTTGCGGCAAGTAATGGGGGCAGAAGATATCGTGATTTCTGATGTCGGCGCACATAAAATGTGGATGGCGAGACATTATCATTGCGATCGCCCGAATACTTGTATCATTTCTAATGGTTTTGCGGCAATGGGGATTGCAATTCCGGGTGCGATCGCCGCAAAATTAGTCCATCCTGACAAGAAAATTGTCGCTGTCACAGGTGATGGCGGTTTCATGATGAATTGTCAAGAATTAGAAACTGCTTTGCGCGTTGGTACAGCTTTTGTCACAATCATTTTTAATGATGGCGGTTACGGTTTAATTGAGTGGAAACAACAAAATCAATTAGGGCGATCGTCATTCATTAAATTCAGCAATCCTGATTTCGTCAAATTCGCTGAAAGCATGGGATTAAAAGGGTACAGAATTGAATCAACTGCTGATTTTATTCCCACTCTGAAAACTGCTTTAGAACAGGATTTCCCAGTAGTAATTGATTGTCCAGTTGACTATCGGGAAAATCTCCGCTTTACCCAAAAAGCTGGCGCTTTGAACTGTGTGATTTAATTAGTATTTTTGGGTGTGTGACTAGGATTAAAATCTTACTAGTCACGCACCTAAAAAACTGGTGATTTGGGAGTGAAACACTGAAGTGTTTACAACAGACGCAGAGGTTTGTTGTAGCGACTTCAGTCGTTTTTTTGGAAGTGAAACACTGAAGTGTTTACAACAGACCTGATTTATTATAGGTGCTTTTGGGCTATTATTAAGCAACGATAAATGAGCAATGACTAATAATGAAAATTGCCACTTGGAATGTTAACTCAATTCGTACTCGCTTAGAACAAGTAACCAATTGGTTGCAGGAAAATTCAGTTGATGTTTTATGCTTGCAGGAAACTAAAGTTGTAGATGAGTTATTTCCGATCGCACCTTTTGAAACTTTAGGTTATCAAGCTTATATTTCTGGTCAAAAATCCTACAACGGTGTCGCTTTAATTAGTCGTCAACCTTTACAAGAAGTTAGCAGAGGTTTTGCACCAATTTTAGGGGAAAATATTGCGGGTAATTTTGACGAACAAAAGCGAGTAATTACTGGTGTAATTGGTGATATTCGCGTTGTTAACCTTTATGTTCCCAATGGTTCCGCAGTGGGTAGCGAGAAGTATGAGTATAAGCTAAAATGGCTGATTGTATTGCGAGAATACTTACAAAATTTGTTAGAAAAAACGCCTAGTAATCTTTGCATTTGTGGAGATTTTAATGTTGCTTTGGAAGATATAGATATTCATAATCCTAAAGGTAGAGAAACTAAGATAATGGCGACAGATTTAGAGCGTCAAGCGTTACAAAATGTATTAGAATTAGGGTTAACTGATGTGTTTCGGAAATTCACTTCCGAAGGTGGACATTATAGTTGGTGGGATTATCGAACTGCTGGTTTTAAGGGGAATAGAGGTTGGCGAATTGACCATATTTATCTTACTGCTGGTTTGTGCGATCGCGCCACCAATTGCAACATTGATATTGAACCAAGAAAATTAACCCAACCTAGCGATCATACCCCAGTAATTGTTACCCTTGAATAACTATGACTAGAACAGATACCGCTTGGCAAAATGCCGAATTAGCCCAAACTTTCCTCGAAGGAGTACGCGGAGGTATTCCCTTTGCATCTGAGCAAATTCAGGTAATGCTAAAAATTATCAACTTAGCTTTGCCAAAAGTCGAATCTTTTTTAGATGTAGGTTGTGGTGATGGCGTTTTAGGTCGATCAATTTTAGCTAAATACCCAAATGCTAAAGCTGTATTTTTGGACTTTTCCGAAACAATGTTAGCAGCAGCTAAAAGCAAACTGGGAAATAGTCAAAATGCTGAGTTTATTTCTCAAGATTTTGGCGTTAAAGATTGGGTAAATGCTTTAAGAAGTCAAGGAGAATTTGATTTAATCGTTTCCGGTTTTGCGATTCATCACCAAACTGATGAACGGAAAAAGGAAATTTACCAGGAGATTTTTAGTTTACTAAACCCAGGCGGTTTATTCTTGAATTTAGAACATATTTCTTCACCTAGCCAATGGTTAGAAACAGCTTTTGCTGAGGTGTTTATTGATTCGCTGTATGAGTTTCATCAACGCAATGAATCAGGAAAAAGCAGAGAAGAAATTGCTCATGAATTTTACCACAGACCTGATAAAGTGGCGAATATTTTAGCGCCTTTAGATGTTCAGTGTGATTGGTTGAAAGAAATCGGTTTTATTAATGTTGATTGTTATTTTAAAGTTTTGGAAATAGCTTTGTTTGGGGGAATGAAACTTTAGGGAATTTTAGGCGATCGCTTTTTATTTTTTGGGGTAGGGTGGGGGAGGTGG
>JBAVZX010000876.1:0-3217 GCA_049589015.1 Phormidium sp.
ATAATAAATGCAGGAAATAACACTTATCAAGAATTATATGAAAAATCACCTAAGTATACTCAATTCGTTTACGAGCAATTTATTGCATCAACAAAATTTGCGCCTTACATTCATCAACATGAGTTTGAAAATTTAATTACAGTTGTTTTTTTACCTCAAACATCTAACTATTATTTTTCAACAATATTCTGGAGATATGTAATTCCCAAATGGGAGTTATTTTTTCAGGAAGAAACACTATATTGGGTAGGGTATTTTTATCGTGAATCGTTCAATGTTACAACTTATTTTGAATACTTTATAACCAATCAACCTTGTATTCCTACAACTCTGAAAAAGTGTTATCCTGCCAAGGAAGTTATTATAAGCAGAGAGGATTTTAAAACAATTGGAGAAGGGTTTTTACCAATTTTAGACCTTGAGATCGAGATTTCTAAAGAAATCAGAGAATTTTTCGGGTTTAAAACTCAACTTTCATTGACGGATTATTTAACTGTTTTACATTCTTTGCCAGAAATAAGAGAAAAGGAAAACAATATTCAGAACTTACAAAAACGAGTTGGTTTAATTTATCAAGAATTACTGAAGTTTAGAGAACCTGATGAACAGAAAACCATACAAGAATGGTCACTTAATAATAAAATTTTAGCTAAGGATAACTCTTTTTACTTGCCTACGGATTTATCTTATGTGGATCTTTTAAATTTTGAGCCTCCTTCAAATATCGATAAATTTGTCTATATACCATCTGAACTGAGCAATAAAGAAGGATTAGTAAATTTATTGCAGCTAATGGGAGTTAACATCATTAGCATTGAAAATCGTACTATCGCCCCTAAAGACATCCAAAAAACTTCCGAGCTTAAAACTCGATTAAAGGAACGTTGTCCTTTAATTGCACTTTTATTAAGTAACAGGAATTCTAGTGAATGGTTAACCGAGTTTACCAGATTATCTGCCATAATTGAAAATACTGAATTTTATCAGGCACAAGAAATTAATTTAGAGTTTGTCCAAAATGGACATAGTTTAATAAAACAAAAATGCAATTCTTGCCTTAATGAAAATCAATTCTACTATGTAGGTCAATGGGATAAAGCCAAAACCCGATATCAGTTAATGGTAGAATTGTGTAATTTGTTAGAAATGCAAAATTTAGAAAGAGAACTAGAGCTTTTATTAAGAGAATCTTTTGAAGATGCTTTAGAATGGTTAAAAGACCGGGGTTATGATATTAAATTAATTCCAGAAAAATATCAATCTAAACAAAATGAGAAAATTTCATATACTAAAACTGAAGAGGAATCATCTTCAGAAGACAATTCTTTTCGTAGTCAAACATCAAATCCTAACCCTAGTGGAAAAGGAGATGTTGAATATCGTGAAAAGTTAAGTCCTCTAGTAAAGAAATTATACGAAAGCTTAAATTATGTTGTTCAAGATTTTAACGGGTTTCAAGCGGAATGGGTTTGTCGTAAGAAAGATGAGACAGATCAAAAGCTTGTTGAGCCTAAAATTATTAGTAATGTTGCTATTCGTATTCCTACTGAAAAATGGTTAAACATGATGGAATTAAACAATTATGAAATAGCGATATTAAGTCATGATAGGGGAAAAGCCGAGAGAATTTATAGAATCACCAATGTCAAAAAAGTGTTGATTGATGCGTTGTCTGACTTGTCAACACCTAAGCCTCAACTAGTTTCTGATGCAGTTTATCCTAATGTAGAATCTCTTATTGGTTTACAAAAGGATCATTCATCTCATGTTGTTATTTTACGCTGGGATAGATTGATAGAAAAAGTAACACATTCTGTTGATTTGGTGAAAGTTTATGAGATTAATAACAGTGAAGGTGAGGTAGAGTTTAAGCGAATTGAGTAGTTATATTTTCCCTTGCTAGCACAACAGTATAACAGTATGATCAATGGATGGTAGCAGCAACTTATGGAACGAGAACAGGTATTATTAATATTGGCAGAACATCGGGAAATGTTAGAGAAATTAGGAGTTAAATCTCTAGAATTATTTGGTTCTGTTGCTAGAAATGAAGCAACCTCAGATAGTGATGTTGATTTTCTGGTTGAATTTTCTATTGATGCCGGATTGTTTGAATTATTTAGGGTACAGCACTATTTAGAAGATATTTTAGGGTATGCGGTAGATTTGGGAACTAAAGACGCTTTACGAGAACATCTACGAGAACCTGTATTAAAGGAATCGATTCGTGCCTTCTAGAAATTGGTTACTCCGCATTCAAGATATCATTAATGCTGGGAACAGTATTCAGCGTTATACAGCCGGGATGACTTTTGAGGAATTCCAGCAAAATGAAATGCTAATCAAGGCAATTCTTTATGATTTTGTAGTGATTGGTGAAGCGGCAATTAATGTTCCCAGTGAAGTACAATCTCGTTATTCGCAAATACCTTGGCGACTAATAGGCGATATGCGAAATGTAATTGCCCATGAATATTTTCAGGTGAATTTAAGGATTATTTGGAATACGGTGCAAAATAATCTCCCTGTTTTACTGACTCAACTTCAAGATTTACTGGAAAACGAAACGAGATAAAATTATAGAGATAGCTTAATTTTTCAGTATTAAAAATGTCCAACCGCCATAATCTGATTTATTTTCATCATCCTTGTCTCTTTCTGGTTGCAGCGGGTTAACAATGATATCGGCAGTGTTAAAATAGCCGCTTAAAATATCCTCAATAACTATCTGATCTGTCAATCCCTCTGTAATTAATGCAAAACTAACCATAATTAAAAATTCTTAGGCAATCCACCAATATAACCGCGCAAAAATGCTTCTGATAATCTTACAGGTTCTTGTCCTTCCAGAGGTTTCGGGGATAAAATTCTTCTGGCTTTAGTATGACCTAATTTATTGCGATGAATTACAAAAAGTCTTTGTTCATCATCATCTAAATTTAATCCATCTAAAATTGCTGGGTTATGAGTTGTGAAAATAACTTGTCTATCATATTTTTTAGCTAATTCTACTAATTCTTGAACCAATCGACGACCTAATCTAGGGTTAAGCGAAACATCAATGTTATCTACGGCAAAGAACTTAGGCGTATCATCGCTGATAAAAAGACAGAAGTAAAACAAGAGAAAGAGAAAGCCTTCATTAGAACTATTCTGATTAAAATAATCTAGTTCAGATGCTAAATATTTATCTTTGATTTGAATTACTCTTTCACCT
>JBAVZX010000877.1:0-4312 GCA_049589015.1 Phormidium sp.
CTCAGGTCTAAAGACACTGAGTTTCCAAACTCCCGCTATTTTTTATGACACCAGGGGTTTGCCTTGGGTGGCAGTAGATTTGGGAGACTATCGGGCTTGCTTGGTGCGTGCTAATCAAAGGTTTATCAGACCGGATTGATATAGTAGAAATTAAGCACAGTAGATTGCATCTAAAATTTGAGAATGAAGACTTTTATACCAAGGTGGATTCATGAACGCGATCGCTCTAGTGATATTCGAGTGCAGCAAATTGTGATGTGCTGTGTCTTAATTTTCCTCACTTGGCGCAAATTTGGCAAATACTTCT
Organism: Phormidium sp.; assembly: GCA_049589015.1. Classification (GTDB taxonomy): domain Bacteria; phylum Cyanobacteriota; class Cyanobacteriia; order Cyanobacteriales; family Aerosakkonemataceae; genus Floridanema. Next base: position 308 of record JBAVZX010000877.1, read on the forward strand.
GCTTCTGTCAGATTCAAGGTTTGATTGGCAAATTCATAATAACTAGGTTTCCGATCGATAAAGATTTGTTCCTTGAACTCAAACTCAATCCCATTCTGAAACAGACCTGCTGGGACAAAATATTCATTGTTAGACAAAAGCTTGTAGAAAATATGCGTGCCGCATTCACCACAAAAAGCTCTTTGCGCCCATTCTGAGGACTGATACACTTTTAGTTTTTCAACACCGTCTATTTGTACATCCGAACCACAAGCTACAACTAATGCAGGCCCGCCGCCCCATCGCCGACACATCCCGCAATGACAGGCATCGATGCTCTTTTTGTCTGGGGTTCGGACAGTGATTGCACCGCAAAGACAGTTACCATCCATTTCTCATTTCCTCACTATTAAGCGATCGCTAGTCTGATTATAAAACTGATTTCTGTTGCCAGCTTTTCATCATTAAACACAAATCAGTAGAGCGATAATGCTGCGCGATCGCATTCTGGTCTTTTAGTCATAAACAAAAATGACTTCTGTTCTGTTGACAGCTTCTCAGATATTTGAGTTCAATAAATTCTAATTCTGAGTCATAATGGTGAACTAATTTAAGCTCCCGAAAATTCAATATGGTTGACCATCTTTATGAGTAAATTGCCATTTTCCATCTACCAGCATCGCTTGTAAATCATCATCAGGATAAGTGACTACATCACCGGGGGTGCGATCGCCGATTTCTAGGTAAACAACTTCCTCTAAAGGCTGTGGGGTTTGTTCACTTTTTGACAGCAATTAAACTAACATATTTTCTGATGGAAATAGGCAGAGTTCACAAACAACGCGATCGAGAAACCACCAAACACAATGCGATAAAATACTGGGAAGAACTACTGAAAACTAAATCCCAACAATACCCTTATCTTGGGTGATGCAAATTTATTGAATCGAATGCGATCGCACAGGTAGCCTTTTTAGCGGGTTTGAGTTCTCCCAGAGGCTACTAATAGAGTTTTTGCCTGTAAAAGAGACTCTACAGGTAGATTCCGGGAGAATTAGTCTAAACTCCAGTAATCAGATCGATCGTGAAAATTGCGCCTTGGGGATAATTCTCTTCCACATGGATTTGACCACCGTGAGCTTCAACTGCCATTTTACAGAAAGCAAGACCCAAGCCAATCTGAGAAGCATCTTTCATTAGAGTGCCTATTTCGTATCGCTCAAAAATACTTTCTCTTAATTTAGCGTCTATTCCTGGGCCCGAATCTATCACCTGAATTTTTACTCGTTCGGGTGCTGGATAATCTACTTTCAGTAGAATCTTACTATGTGAGGGCGAAAATTTCATCGCATTGGATAACAAATTTTCTAGAATTCGACGAAACAAGGTAACATCGACATTTACATAATTACCAGGTTCAGGTAACTGAAGCAATAACTCCAGTTTTTTTTGGGTTGCAATAGCACTTAGATCATTGATGACTGAGGTACAGAGAGCGCACAGATCAATCTCTACTCGGCTTAACAGCATCTTTCCTGATTCTATTTTTGCCATTAACAACAGGCTATCAATTAAAGACTGCAACTGTTGGCTGGCTATAATAATTTGATTAAGTTTTTGCTGTTGCCGTTCTGGTGAAAAGTTGGGCATTCGCATCATTTCTGCGGCTAGAATAATGCTGCTGAGAGGATTTCGTAAATCATGAATTACCATTCTAGAAAGGTCTTCGCGCAAACGAAGTGTCTCTTGTAAAGCATCGTATTGTTGCTTAATTCGTAACATCGATCGCACTCTAGCCCGCAATTCTAAACCATTCACAGGTTTACTAATAAAATCATCTGCCCCGGCGATCAAACACTGGGACAAATCTTCTTTATTAGTCAGTGCTGTTACCATGATTATAGGAATATGCTGCCAGCGAGGATCTGCCTTAAATATTTGGCAGAACTCAATGCCATTCATATTTGGCATCATCACATCTAGCAAAATCAGATCGGGCTGAAATGATTGCAGTAAATCGAGAGCCTCTTCACCATTAGAGGCATAATTTAATTGATAACCTGTATTATCTAACAAGGTATCAATAACATCAAAATTATCGGGTTCATCATCAATGACGAGAATTGAAGGATAGTTTTCCATATTTTGGTTACAACCTTTCTAACAAACTTTGAATAGTTTCTACCAGGGGTTTAAGTTTCACAGGTTTAGGAAAATACTCATTTGCCCCTGCTGCAATACATTTTTCTTGATCTTCGGGCATTGCTAATGCTGTTAAGGCAACGATCGGGATCTGTGCAGACTGTTGAGCGCGAATTCGCCGAATCGCTTCTAACCCATCTACCTTTGGCATTTGGATATCCATCAGAATTAGATCGGGGTTTTCAGCTTTGGCGAGGTCGATCGCTTCTTCTCCATTTTTTGCTACAACCAAACGATAGCCTTTAGCCTTGAGATAGCTGGAAATAGTCAAAATGCTGGCTTCGTTGTCTTCTGCTAACAAAATTAAGGGAGAAGCTTTTCCTTGGGTTACAGCAGTTTCGGTTACGGTTCGTACCTTTGTCTGGACATACTCTTTTTGCTGTAACACTGGCGATTCATGAATTGTCCCTACTGGTTGCGGAACTCGCAGTTTTTCAATAATGCCATGTAGTTGAGTTCTGGTAATTGGTTTAACTAGGTATTCTGCTGCACCTAATGATAAACCGCGCGATCGCTCATCCACAACCGAAACCATCACCACCGGAATATCCCTAGTTCCCGGACGCATTTTTAGTTGATTAAGGATTGCCCAACCGGAAACATTAGGTAACTCAATATCCAGAATAATTAAAGCTGGATTAATTCGCAAAACTTCTTCGATCGCCCCCTCACCTGAAGCATAAACAAACGCCTCCATGCCAATTTCACTCACATAGCGAGAAGTTTGCTCTGCTGAAGTTAGAGAATCCTCAATAATTAATACTCGCAAATTTTCCGGCGATAAACTACAAAAATTGAATGGTTGGATCGTTGGTGGAGAAACTACATTAGGCTTAATCAGATAAGGTAATCTAACTGTAAAACAACTTCCTTTTCCCACTTCACTAGTTACAGTAACAACACCACCATGTAATTCTGTTAATCGGCGAACTAATGACAACCCTAATCCTGTTCCCGCGTATTGGCGATTCAAGCTACTGTCAATCTGAACAAAAGACTGAAACAACTTTTTCAGATCAGCTTCAGCAATGCCAATGCCTGAATCAATCACTGATAAAAGTAGAAAATTTTTCTCCTCTTGTGCTTCTGTTTCCACAACTAACTTCACACTGCCACGCTCAGGGGTAAATTTAACAGCATTGTTCAACAGATTAATCAAAACCTGACGGATGCGACGTTCATCAACTGCGACATTGGGTAATCCTGAAGGCACTTCTGAAGTGAGTTGAATATTCTTCTTAATTGCTTGTTGGCGAACGAATGTCAAACTTGATTGGCAGAGGTAGTTAACACTAACCGAAGCAATTTGTAACTCCAATTTACCAGATTCAACTTTAGATAAATCCAGAATATCGTTAATTAATTCCAGCAAATGTTTGCCACTGCGTTCAATAGTTTGAATCGCTTTTTGCTGTCGATCGCTAATATCCCCAAACACTTGCTCTTGCAAACCTTCAGTCATTCCCAGAATCGCATTTAGCGGAGTTCTTAATTCATGGCTCATATTTGCCAGGAACTCATCTTTCAGCCTGGTTGCCCTAGCTAGTTCGGCGTTGGTTAATAATAGTTGGTCATTAGCTTGGCGAATTTTGGCTTCCGCTTGCTTTTGCTCGGTAATATCCCGGCAAACACAAATCAATTCCCCACTTTCCGTAATTGTTAAAGATAGTCCTTCATTAAAAGTAGTACCATCTTTACGAATGGCGATCGCTTCTCCCTGCCAATATTTTTGTTGGATCAGCACCGGGAACACTTCTCTTTCAAAACGATCTAGTTCTTCTTTTGAATATAAGCTTATCCAACTTTTGCCCAGCAGTTCTTCCC
>JBAVZX010000878.1:0-4725 GCA_049589015.1 Phormidium sp.
GCCAAAGAGAAACAGCTAACGCTGTTAGTACGAAAAGTGCAAATAGTTCAAGTGATGAATTTTGCGCCAATTGCACTCGCTTCAACATTACTCAATTTTGCTGTTTAAACCAAACTTAAACAAACGAATAACTGAGATCCACGCCCGCATTGATGGCATGGACAGGGATTTCACCAACAGAGCCAGCATTATTCTTGATGAAGTCCTGGTACAACAACAGCAGATGAAAGCTTTAACTGGTAATTCCAGGAGTTTAACCAATGGCTACAGAGCAACCCAACAAAAACAAACACCAATGCGATCGCCACCTTGAGAGGAGCGATCGCACAACAAAAAATAATCAATGTCTCTATTGATTAGTTTGTTCAATCAGTTGTAAAATAGGGTTGCACTTCTATACCTTGATGTTTGGCGACTCAGGTAAAGAAGTTTAAAACCACAACCGAAACCCTTCTCTATTATGTTTGTAATTGGTTCAAATTACAATCCCCATTTTTGTGCGAATTTTTGCCAAAATGGGGAGAAAATTCCGTTTAATGAGCCGCACCTTCAATCACAGGATTTTTATATCCAATTTTGTCGTAAATACGGCTGTGTTTGCTTCACACAATTAAATAAGTCGGGAGGTCTGCGATAATGACCAACCCACAAACTTTAATCAATCGCTTATCCGCCATTCCTTCGCATTGGGCGTTAACCCCATTGCTGGATAAATCCCCCCTGCGCCCCGACTGGCAACACGAGCAGCCAATTAGCAGAAATGAACTCAAACAGCTGCTAACCAACGGGCAGAAACTTTGGAGTCAGAAAAAGCAGAAAAATTGGCACTGTAAATGGACTGGTTACGGGTTGCGAACTGGTGAAGTTAGCGGCGGACTGGTAGCAATCGATATCGACGGACATTCAGCCGAGCCAATTCTGCAAGAAATCAGTGGCGGGGAAATCCCGTTAACAGTAAGCTGGACGAGTGGCAAACCAGGGAAGCGTCAGATATTGTTCCAGTTACCTTCTGACATAGCAGAGCAGGTTAAGAGATTTACTCGCTCGGTGCTTACAGAATGGGCTGAATTCAGAACCAAGTCAAGTGAACTACTCGAAATCAGGTATAATTCTTGTCAATCAGCGTTACCACCTAGCAAACACCCGGATACTGGCTGTTACTATTGGCTGAACTCCCCGGCATCTACTACAGTGGCAACTGCTCCTCAGTGGCTTTGTGAGTTGGTAGTTAACCTGGCTCACCAAGAAGCAGTAAAACTTGCTGCACAGAAAAAGGTAAAAACTGAACGAGCAGCCGATATCTCCGACCCTTGGGATATTCGGAACCTAGCCCAATACCTCCAAGGCTATAACCCACACGGTCGCAGGAAAGGCTGGATAACTGCCAAATGTCCGGCGCACAATGGACAGAGTGATGATTCCCTGCATATTGAGGAAAGTTCAGGGGCGTTTAAGTGTCATGCAGGGTGCGACCCGAAAGAGGTTTATCAGGCAGTTGTCAATCATGCGATCGCCAACGGTGCAGAACTATCCCAATCAAGTAGAAAAAAGGGAACTACATTAGGGGAATTGCTCTACAAATGCCGGAAAAAAATCAGACAGCAGATGACTAAATGGGGCTTCTTCTCCAAAGCTAACACCCCAGCTAGTGAATCTGAAAGACTTCGGCGTGAGCGCTCAGTCGAACGCTCAGTTATTGAATACCCAACAGGGGAACGCCTAAAAACTTGGGGAGAGTTTGCAGCCTCTTACAAGTACATCCTGGATATCTCCGGGACTGGCTGCGGTAAAAGCTATGATGCAGGACAACTCAACACGCAATCATTGGGTAAGAGTCACGCTCTGTACATTACCAATGACCCCAGAAACCCCAGCAATCAAACTTTAGTTGATTGGCTGTTACTCAACGGGCGGAATAATGGGCTTAAGCAGGATGACCTGGGCAAGTGGCGACGGGTGAAACCGGGGGCAGCTTACCAAGAACCTCCTAACTGTAGCCGGACTCAAACCATTGACGCAATTCGCGGTTATGGCATTAAGAACGCCGATCGCTCCGAGTTAATCTGTAAAGGCTGCAATAACTACGAGCTTTGTAAGATGGGTGTTAAGTATGGTTACATTAACGCACGGGCTAAAGTGTTGAGTATCCAAGAAGGGGAACAGAAAAAGATTCGCTCTCACCCGTCGAGCCTACCCAGTCCCACTCCGGTAATTACCAGCGATGGCAGCGAGATTGTGTTCCCTTATGAACAGACAGTCCTGGTTTGGGAAGAAGCCTCAGACACGATGTACAATCAGCAAAGCATTGATGTTAACGTGCGGGACTTGGAGAAATTAACCCTGGCGCTGCTGGATTACCCCGAACTACTGAAAAGCTTACAGCCACTACTTTCTAAGCTCAAGGATTTACTCGACGGCTCGGTAAAGCAGCCTAACAAGTTTGGTTGGTCACATAATAAATTAATGAAAAAGTTAACTAAGTGTGATGTGGACTTGGTAGCACTTTTAGAAGCAACTAGACCTGATTTAAGCGAACTCAACACAGTGGGCGAGTATGGCGAGGACATCAGCAACCTACCCAGACATTTGAGGAAACGATTTAATGATTCAGACTCCGAGACTGCGGAACACTTGAGGCAATCACTACTCAAGCAGTGGATTCTGCCCTTTGTAACCATTCTCAACGGCACTGCTAACGGTTACATATCCCTCAGAGGAAAAACGTTAACCATTACCCACATTGATAACTATCTACCCTCTATCGCTGGTCAAGCCGGGGTAAATATATTCTTGGACGCTACCGGGGATGTGGAGCAACTAGCAGCCATTTTGGGGGTAGAACCTAACGCGATCGCAGTAGTCAAAGAAGAAGCTGCACCAGTGGAAAACCTTGAGATTATCCAAGTAGCGGGACTGGGAAGATTAGGAATTAATCGCGGTGCTGACCAACAACGCCGGGTTGAGGCGATACTTTGGGAACTAAACCAACGTTACCCCGATGCTGCCATCTTCAGATTTAAGAAATACGCTCAAGCGTGTTATCGCCACTTTGCAGAGAGCCGGGGGGTGAATGATGCACAAACTAAATTGGTGGAAATTATTGATGGCATCCCTTGCGAAAATGTTGAGGCACTTAGGGCTAAGTTTACCTGCATTCATGGCTATGTCCCCAGCGATGAAACGGTAGAAGTAGAAATCCCAGTTAATGTTAAACGGGTGATGAACAGCGAGGGCAATCTAGTTGATGTCCCTAGCGATATGCAACCAACTTTCACCATGTCAGTCCCAGTTGATGAGAAGTTTCGGCGGTTTGTCGATCGCCACATCCAAAACACCATTAAGCAAGAAATCGGACGCTTGAGGGCTAACAGACGACCGGACTCTAAGCTGACTGTTTATGTGTTGGGTGACTATCCTCTCGACTTACCTGTAACTCTGGTATCTGCCAGGGATATTACACCGGATGCAGCACCAAAAGAAGAACTGGTTTTGCAATCTGTGCGGGATGCTCTAGTCAAATTACAAGAGCAGGGACGCAAGGCAACTCAATCAGCTATTGCTCAAGTCGTTGGGGTTACTCAACAGCACGTTAGTAGGTTACTAAAAAAACTTACACATTTTGCTTTAAGTAATACACTAAGCAAGATGTGTATTACCGATGAGTTATGTAACAGTCCTGAAGACAGCGCTGTTTGTCAACAGTTGGCTGATGATTATCTGCCTGTAATAGCCGAACTACCTACAGCAGAGCTATTTGCAGAAGTTGAGTTATTGGCTGGGTTAGACAATTGGGTGGAAGTTTGGCAGCGGACAGGGACACAGGTGCAGCAAACCATACTAACCAAGCTGTTTATGCTGCTCCCCTTGCAGCAGTTGGAACGGTTTGTTAATTTTGCAACTGGTTAACCACCTAAAATCAGCCCATTGAACGCTTAACCTTAAAGCGTAGCTACTGCATTGTTGCCTAATTAATCAATATCTGGGATAATTACTAATAGTAATTGATGCCAAAGATTATGGGGCAAGCCAGAAAGAAAAAACAGATGAAAGCTGAGTTTGAGGCGGAAATAATCACACTATGAACTGAGTAGCGCAAACAACTCATAGATAGCTTAAAAACAGCTAAATTTATTGACTCAATCAAGACTCAGCCTCCTGCGTACAATCCTGAAATAATCAGAGACTATTTTCACTCAAAATCCCATTTATGCCGGATAAAGATTTAATTTTTCAAGCAATTGGTTCAATTTTCGGAAAAGTAACTTTCCCAGAAAACCGGAAATCCGCTATCATCAAAGTGTCGGGCAGAAATTACCCACTTTATTATTTGAATGAGAGGTATAGCCGAATCAGGTTTGAAGCGATGAAAAGTCAGATAGAAAGTACGGGTAATCATGAGTTAAGGCTCATCGTATATCCAAAAGCGATTCATTTCCCCAACCCAGAACAACCCCATCAAATAGCATTTCATTTTGTCAAGTATGAGAATAATAATAACGTCAAAGCCTTTAAAAAGTACGAGAATTTAGAATTTAAACTTACGGGGTTGTGGCAGTTTATTCCGGTATGTAAAATCCCGTGTATTTCGGTTTACAGAAATTTTAATCCGATGCAGTTAGAGATAGTAAAAAAACTGTCACTACCTCGAAAAGTCGAGTTTATGAAAGCAAAGCACTTACCTTTGTTTTGGAAAGATGCGCCCATCCCACCGTTCCAGTATAATCC
>JBAVZX010000879.1:0-5834 GCA_049589015.1 Phormidium sp.
GTCTTACAAAGAATTCTCCAAGCAGCTATTCAACAAGATGTTGATGGGGCAAGAGTAACCACAATTCGTTTAAGTAGTATCGGTAATGGTACACCAGAGACAGGAGTCAACCTTTATCTTTACCAAGTAGTACTCAATCACATTAGGGGGAATAATACTGAGTTGCGACGAAGGCAAAGACAAGGAGAAGTCGCCGCCAAATCGTGGACGGCATTAGATTTACATTATTTAATTAGTTGTTACGGCAATGAAGTAGAGTTAGAACCCCAAAGACTTTTAGGAAGCGTTGTTCGCACTTTTGGCGATCGCTCAACCCTGAAAGCAGATATCATTCAAGATACGATCGCTGATGTCAACTTTCGCTATCTTGCCGACTCAAATCTTATGGAACAGGTAGAAGAAATTAACTTCGCACCATTAGACTTAAGTTTAGAAGATTTATCCAAAATTTGGTCAGTCTTTTTTCAAACTCCCTACTCTCTCTCCTTAGCTTACCGAGCAACAGTGGTAATGATTGAAGGAGAAAAGACAGCAGAGAAACCTTTACCAGTGCGCGAACGTAACATTCGCACCCAAATTTTTCCCATTAATCCTACCATTGAGCAAATCACCAATCAAGCTGGTAAATTTCAACCCATCCTGCGAGATAGTATCCTACTGATTCGGGGACGGCAATTAAAAGGAGAACAAACCTTAATCCGTTTCGCTAATATTGAAGTAACACCATCCGAAGTCAGTGATACAGAAATTAAAGTTCCTTTATCTTCAGTACCAACTAATGACTTACGGGCAGGAATACAAAGTTTACAAGTGATTCATCGCTATCCTAGTCAAACAACTCTAGTAGCTAACAGTCGGATTGGTCGAAGAACTCAGAGATCAAGTTCTGCAACATCTCCTTTATATCAAGGTGTAGTTTCCAATGCTGTCCCCTTTGTCCTGCGTCCGAACATCACTCAAGTTAGGATTACTAATTTACATGGTGAAGAAGATGAACTGCGATCGGCTAATCTAATCATCCAAGTCGATCTGAGAATTGGCAAACAGCAGCGAGTAGTATTAGCCTTAAATCAATTATCAACCAACAATCCAGCAGCTTATATGTTTGATGCTACATCAAGACGACAAGATACCGATCAAATTACGATTCGGATGCGGGATGTTTGTCCAGGGGAATATCTGATTCGCTTACATATTGATGGGGCAGAAAGTGTACTAGGAGTAGATAATAATCCACAGAGTCCCTCATTTGGTTGGTATAACAGTCCTAAACTATCCCTTCTTTAAACAGGAGATAAAAAATCATGAATAATGATTTCCTTGAAAGACAGCTAAATCAAGAACTAGAAGCAATTAGCTACAACAAATTAACAGAATTAGGCAATAAAGCCATCCAGTTAAAATTGATTATTGGTCATGGGTATCGAGGTGGGCAGTACGAAATTCTGCGCCAGGGAAAAGCGATTTTAATGTCACCCGATGAAGCACAAACTTACTTGGAAAATTTGATTAAAGAAATGGGATAATAGGGTATTTTGTCAAATTAAATAGGCTGTTTCGGGTTTGAACAGGGGAACTTCAGGTTCGAGTCAAGATTCCCACTTTTACCCGTTACCATCAATCCCCACATTCCACACATTAGAATACATCACCATCATGCTTAGCAAATCCAGCTACATCAAGTGCATTACCCCTTGAGAGACCATCGCCAGGAGCTAACTTGTAGAGAGCGTGCGCCGACGTACCAGCATTGTATGCTTCCTGAAATATATCTGTGCCGTGAATTAAATTATTTTGCCAGTCAACTAGCGATACATTCTTGGAACCTACCTTCACATGAGTTGGAAAACGACTTCTAATATCTTTAGTTTCTGCCACTGCTGGCTTGCCATCAATAATATTGAAGATTGACTCCCTAGACATCTGAGATGTTCGAGCAGAGTATTCCACTCCTTTCTGGGCTCCCGCAGTCATCATATTTTCATCTCCATAAATCCTGCCAATATCGTCATTGCAACCTGTGATTACATTTAATCCTTCTCTGCAGAACTTATCATGGAAGAATCCAGATGCAGCTTGAATGTAAGCATTACTCAAGAACGCATTATAGGAAGCTAGATTAAATTCCTCAGCTTCTTTTACAAAATCACGCTTCCCTCCCTTCTTGATTGCCTCCTGCCCCACTGTTGACTTGTAGGCACTTTTATCAGTTGTGATTTTGTCTTTCAAGTTTTCTGTTTCCTTCAAAGCATCAACTTGAGACTGCTTAATAGAGTAGACCTCTTTCTGCCAGAAAATTCCCTCGGTTGCCTTCTTAGCAAAACCCATCTTTACTAATAGATCCATTAGGTTCTTAGCTCTTTCAGAGTTTCCTTTCACTGATTGGGGTTCTACCTTTGCCTCTTTAGCTACTTCTGCTGGAGTGAGATGCTTCTTATCTTCGTTGAAAGCTTCATTACGCCACCACATCATAAATATAATCTCTTCCGTTGCTCCTAACCCAGCTGAATTTGCAGCATTGCTAATGAATCCCTTTTCTTTACCTTGTTGGCGCATCATCATGTCATCCAAGTCTTGAGGATTGGATTTTAGATCTTTGTTAGCAATCATACTCGCCATTGCCCACCTAGCTTCAGCGTCAGCGGAAGTCCCCATATTTTTTCCATTGTTCCCCATCCACTTGGTAAATTCCTGCATAATTCTAGTCTTGTCGATCAAGTGACCAGCAGCAAAAGCATCTTGCAGGTAGTGTTCGCCAAAAGCATTTTGCAGTAAAGCTTGGTTAGCTAGTTGGCGAGCTTGTTGATCATTGCCATTTTCTCGTGCCTCCCTGGATTTTTCTGCTAAAGATCGAGCTTGCTCGTGATATTTTTGCCAACTGTCCCAACTGTAGGGAGCAAAGTGACAGGCATTGCGTTCTATGGCTGCGAAATATGACTGGCTTCCTGCATTTGTATGAGACTCTGCTCCAGCTTCAGCAAGTTTCTTTGCTAATGTACTTGTCTGATCTCTCTGTCCTGTAGCTCCTTCAAAATCTTTCTCAGGTAATATGCTTCTGTGTAGCACTGACAGATCTTCTTCAAAGAGTTCTGTATAGAGCTTGTTTAGTTCAACGTAGCTTTGTTGGCGAACTCCCTGCAAAATAGCCAGTACGTCTTTCTTTGGAGTATTGGCAATAGTCTCAGGATTACCAAAGAAATCTGGAAGCGTATTAATTTCACTATAAGTCACAACAATAGAAGTTCCCCCTGGATTGCCGTTTTCATCTTTTACTGGCAGGGATACATAAGGTACTTGCCAACTAAGGTCTGTACCTTGTTTTACCTTTCCGGTTTCTTCAAACTTTAATGCTTCAGGATTATCTTTAAAAATTAAGAGACGGTTTATCTCTTGTCCGAGCGTATGTTTAGCTTCTTCCTTCTTGGTTCTTGCGTCATTTATTTTTTTAGACATTCTTCCGTCTGCATAATAATCAAGATTAGGATCATTTTTTAGGCTATTTTCCACACTTTTGACTTCGCGAATATAGGAGATATTTGCTAATTTATCTGGGGCAATTTGCCCCAACATATAATGTTCGGAAGAAGCGTGACGCTGAATTAAATTTGGAGCATTATGCTGCACTTTAACAGGATTATCAATAGACTCTCGTTGAAGATGATTAATCCGAATCCCGCTATAGAGAGATTTCGCCTGCACTTTTTCCTTCTCTTCATGACGTTGGACAGCATTGAGTTGTTTTGTTTGCGGCATTCGCATTACTTGGGCAGCAACTCGATCGGCTTCTTGCTCATACTTGTCTTTCGGTGCTCCTACAACTAACTGAGTTTGGATTTTTTTCCCAGAACACAGAGAACAGTGGCATCCCGAACTGTGAGTATGATTATCTTCTCGCCTCTGGATGCGAAGGACAGGTTGGCAACTGGAACAACAACACCCAGCCCCATGAGCATGGTCAACTGAATGGCGTTGCAGGGAAAGGCGATCGCCCTTTTGAACTCGGCTAATTAAAGTTTCACCTGCTAAATTCTGTACCCTAGTTGTTGGATTATATGCCAATTTTCGCTGGAGATTTACCCTAGCTGGAACGCAATTAGAACAGGAACAATCTGTTCTGTGACTCGTTGCTTCCGGTTTCAATTGTACGCCGCCCGTTTGCTGAATCGTGTGAGTGAGTTCGTGGGCTGTTAAATCCAAATTCTGAGGTGACTTACCTTTTCCAAAGTAAATGTCATTACCATGTGTAAATGCTTGGGCTTGTAGATCTTGGTTCAGTTGTACTGCTGTATTGTCGGTATGAACCCTGATATTCTCGAAGCTATAACCGAAGCGGGGTTCCATGAACGATCGCACGTTGTCTGGTAAAGCACCACCGTTACTACTACTATTTATCCTATTTTCTACATCACTGCTAGCATTGAAACTTCCGTCTCCAGATCTTTGCAGGAATGCCTTGCGCTGCAATTCATCTTCTTCTGTTTTGTGGCGTTGTAGTAATGATTTTCTCTGCAATTCTTCTTCATGTACACCATGACATTGAATCAAATCAGGTTGTGTTTTGCGCTGCAATTCATCTTCTTCTGTTTTGTGGCGTTGCAAAGAGTTGGGAAGTGATTTCCTCTGCAATTCGCCTTTTTGCTCATATTTATGATCGGCTTCTGTACCAATTTTCAGCTTTGGCTGAACTACTAGTCTCGGAGAAATCTGCACCTGGCTTAACAGGTTATTTTCCTGCTGTGTTTTTTCTCTTTGCTCCTCTGAATTCTGGTTTTCGGGCGTGGCGATTTCTGGTTGAGCTTGTACTGCAAAAGGACGCGACTCAAACATACTGGTAACGGGAGTTCTTAGTGGGTTGGAAGAATCTGTTTTTTGAGTATGTTGTCCAGTTCTCATAGCCACGCACCTTTTTTTTCACCTGATATACTTTTATACTAAATTTTAGCCACTCTAAGCTACTCAACTAAAGCCTAATCTTTTACTTGTATCTTATAACTATTGTTATTTTAGTAGACTTGTGTGTGCCTTAATGGTGAATTTTCATGAATTCTGCGATCGAGTTTCAACTAGACATTAGTCGAATAGACCCGATCGGGTTTTTGTGGAAAAGTAGAATCAGGAAAATTTTTTTAAAGCGATCGGCGAGGTTAGGTTATGGCAACCGGACGGCAGATTCAGAAAAAAAGACAACTCAAGTCCACTCCCACTCCCACCACCGAGATGTTTCAAAGTCGTCCCTTTGCCATACAAGCTAAACCCGAAGCCGGAACATCGCCAACACCAGAAACCCCAGAACTGCAAACCCAAACCAAAACCGGGCAACCCAAAGGCGAAATTCTATCTCGCCTTGCCATCTCTTCAACCCCATCGATTCAACCGAAACTCACCATCGGCGCAATAGGAACTCATCCCCTCCAACAAAGTAGCACTCTTACCCTTCAGCGTAAATCCGCAAACATTACACCATTAACTAGAGTAGGTTCCCAATTGATTGGGACATCGACGACAGAAGATATTCAAAAATGTATTAAAGAATATAACGACATTGCTAATGGTGATAAAAATTTTGACAATCAATTAAGAATTCTGCAAAAACTGTTAGGATATGTGGATAAATGGCTCTCCAATTATAGTGGCAAAAAACCTGATAAAGAAATAGAAATCACCAAAGTTAATAGGGAAGCACTTGAAGAAAAAAGAAAAGTAGAAGATGCACGTAAGACAGCAGTAACAGCAGCGTTTAACACTAAAAATCAAACTCAAGGGCAAAATCAATCGACTACTAACACCGAATTTGAAGAATTGACTAATGCAGAAATTGACGAAATTTACAATCC
>JBAVZX010000880.1:0-1961 GCA_049589015.1 Phormidium sp.
GCCCAACTCCGCAATTTATGTTTCTCTGCTAATGACAAATCTGCATTTTCTTGCGCTTCTCTAATCGCTTGACGACAATCATTAAATTCCGAAGCTAAATTTTCAAAAGTTTCCTCAATAAAAGGCAAAGATTTAGTTTTATTCGCCGCTTCTAAAATATCAATTCCCGCCAAAGCACAACCTAAAGCTAAAAAAGTAGTTTGTTTTAAAATACTCTTTTTATCGTTATCATGAATCCAATCTTTTGGTTTAATAAAAACTACTTTTTCCCGTGCTAAAAACCATTGCTGCAAATTAGCAGCAACAGTATTAGTAGCTGTCATCGCCGCTAATTCCATTGGTTCAGCAAAACTAATTAAACCTTGATTTTCCTGCTGAGTTTCCCCTAAAGGAACCACACCAAAAACCGCTTCACCATTAGGTAAAGTAGCAGCAATAATAAACTCAGAAAATATTTTCCAACCAGTCACCCAAGCTACTTTTCCCTCTATTAAAAAACCCCCAGTTACAGGAATTGCTTTAACAAGTGCTTCTCCCTCTCGCCGCAAATGAGAAAAACCAATGCCTAATAAACGTTTTCCCTGACTCATCAAAGGCAAATATTCTTGTTTTAAAGCAATGTTTTCACTTTGAGAAATCATCGCCGCTGCACTTTGATGTTGAGTTTGCAAAAACGCCAAAGCACCCGAATATCTAGCAACTAATTCTTGGTAATCATCAAATGTTTGTTGATTAACTGATAAACCGCCCCATTCTTGAGGAATTCTTAAGCCTAATAATCCTAATTCTGCAAGTCCGTTGAGTGCTTTTTGTAATGCTTGGGAATCATAATCTATAACTGCGGCGTTTGGTGCAACAGAGTTAATTAAGTAGGATTTAGTTTGCTCTACCAAAGTATATAATTGATTCATGTTCATGATAATTATAACAGTCCGTTGTAACGACTTCAGTCGTTGTGTTGTCAGCTAGTAGGACTAAAGTCCCTACAACGAACCAAATTTATCACAGTCCGTTGTAACGACTTCAGTCGTTGCCTTTTCAGCTAGTAGGACTAAAGTCCCTACAACGAACCTGTTTGATTATAGAGTAATTGCTTCTAGATTAATGTTGAATTTCCTCGTGATTGTTTCTATCACTTGGCTTTCTTCGGGGGTAATTACTCCGTCTAACTGAGCAACTTTTTCACATTGCGCTAACAGAGGAACCGCAAAATCACTATTAATTTGAGCTAGCAAACTTTCTAATGATGGGGGAGAACTGCTATTAGCGGCTATTGCTTCTAAAGATGCAGGGCTAAGATTTAAAGTTGTTAATTCAGGCAAAATTTCTTCCCAGGTTTTTTCAGAATTTCCAGCTAAATAAACATGAATCAAAATTTGATCCATAATTACTTGTTGGGAAATTGCACTCTTTAAAAACTTCTGACTTTCTGACTGAGCAGTTTCTAAAGTCGCTTCCATTGTGATAGTTGGAGTCAGTTTTGCTTCATAAAAACGACAAGCAGCATATCCCACTGCATAAAGCAGTGCTGCATTAGTACTCGCACCAATAGCGGCTCCAGCAAGAGGTATATTTCTCAGAAAACCTAAACCTGCTTTAATTGCATAGCTGCTGCCCAAATTTAAAGCTTGACTACCACCAAGAGACAAACCGAAAATTGTTACAACTTCTCCCTTTCTTGTTGGATCTTTTAAGTCAAAACCGTAACCGCAAGCAATCTGATAAATCATTTCTGCTTGCAATGCAGTAGTAGTAGCTAAATCAACTGCTAATAAAGCTGTCGCAAATCCTGGTACTAGACTAGTGGTAAATCCTGAGCCACCTACATAAATGGATTTTTCCAACATTATGCGATGAGCAATGTCGCTTGGCTTGTCGTTGGGATATTTCTTTTGCAGCCTTTTCACTTGAGTTTCGGCTTTAACTATATCAACTCGGTCTACAAAATTGAGCAATTGATC
>JBAVZX010000881.1:0-9198 GCA_049589015.1 Phormidium sp.
TTTGTAGATATTGGAGTGCATCAAGATGGTTTAGTGCATATTTCACAAATTGCCGATCGCTTTGTCAAAGATCCCAAAGAAATAGTCAAAGTCGGACAAGTTGTGAAAGTGCAAGTTATGGAAGTAAATGAAAAATTGAAGCGAATTAGCTTATCAATGAAAGTAGTTAATCAAGCTAGTGCTGGTAGAAAATAAGGAGGAGACGTGGCTAAAATTTTAGTTACCGGAGCAGCTGGATTTATTGGGTTCTTCTTAGCTCAAAAATTGCTCGATCGAGGGGATAAAGTAATCGGATTAGATAACATCAACGATTACTATGATATCACTCTTAAACATGACCGATTAGTACAATTAGGGGCTAGATATAATTTTACTTTTTACAAGTTAGATTTAGCCGATCGCGCAGGCATAGAAAACCTATTTGCCGAGCATCAATTTGATACCGTAGCACATTTAGCTGCTCAAGCAGGCGTTCGCTATTCCCTAAAAAATCCCCACGCTTACATCAATAGTAACTTAGTCGGTTTTAGCCATATTTTAGAAGGTTGTCGCCACCACAATGTTAAACATTTAGTATTTGCTTCCAGCAGTTCTGTTTATGGTGCAAATACCAAAATGCCCTTCTCCGTTCACGATAACGTAGACCACCCATTGAGCCTTTATGCAGCTACCAAAAAAGCCAATGAATTAATGGCTCATACTTATAGTCATTTGTATAATTTACCCACAACAGGACTAAGATTCTTCACCGTTTATGGCCCTTGGGGTCGTCCAGATATGGCATTATTTACCTTCACCAAAGCGATTTTATCAGGCAATCCAATTGATGTATTTAATTATGGCAAAATGCAACGAGATTTTACCTACATTGATGATATCGTTGAAGGCGTAATTCGTACCTTAGATAAAATCCCCGAACCCAACCCCGAATGGTCAGGAGAAAACCCAGATCCCAGTACTAGCAAAGCACCCTACAAAATTTATAACATTGGCAACAATCAACCTGTAGAATTAATCCGGTTCATCGAAGTCTTAGAAGACTGTTTGGGAATCAAAGCCGAAAAAAATCTCCTACCATTGCAACCAGGAGATGTGTTAGCAACCTACGCAGACATAGAAGATTTAGCTAAAGATGTAGACTTTAAACCCAGCACACAGATTGAAGTAGGAATTGACAATTTTGTTAAATGGTATCGCTCTTATTACAAAGTTTAAACCCTGAGTTTCTAGCTCAAAATTAGAAAATGAATTGGATTCCCCAAAATACCCCCAGTTTATCTAAAACTGACTTTGTAGCCTGGAGTGTTTACAAAAACTTCTGATTCCGATAAAAAATTTACTTGCTAATTTAGTAGGCCATTCAAAGTACAATTGATGTCGAGTATGCCATTAATTATTTTGGGAGTCTTACAATGCCAGCAGCGGTCGGTATGGTTGAAGTCAAGGGTCTTCCTCCAGCTTTAGCAGTGGCAGATGCGATGGTGAAAGCCGCCCGTGTGACACTTGTCGGTATGGAAAAAGTCAGCAGTGCCCGCTATACACTCATTGTTCGAGGAGATGTAGCAGAGGTGAAAACCTCAGTGGAAGCTGGAGTTAGGGCAGTAGCCTCAGTCAACACTGAAGAAGAGTTATTGCTTTCCTATCACGTAATTGCTCGCCCTGATGCTAATGTCGAGACTGTACTACCAATTCACTACAGTCAGGCAGTAGAAGCTTTTCGGGCTTAACAAAGTTAGTTTTTCATTGTTAGTTGTTAGCCTTTAGTCAAAATCTCTACTAACTGCTAACCACTAACTATAAACACAGAAACATTCTATTTAACCCTATTTTTGCTAACTCAAAAATCCAGTAGTATCAAATCAATATGTTAAGAGAAGAAGCCAGCTGGCTGGCAAACATTATTTATTCTTTAGAGCCAGATCATGTATTTCCCCTGTTAAACATTGGGAGTGAAAACCAAGATTTTCGAGAGAAAGAACAACCTTGGATAGATGATTTATTGTTCAAACCAGCCAGAAAAAAGGGATATTCTATAATTCATACTGACATAAAAAATGATGTAGGAATTGATCTAGTAGGAGATTTATACAATCCTCTATTTTTAGAGAAAATTTCGCAAATGAATATTAAGTCTGTGTTGTGTTCTAATCTACTTGAACATATAACCAACAAAGAGGAAATCTGTAAAATTATTAGCTCTATTATCCCAGATGGAGGTTATCTATTTCTGACAGTTCCCTATCAGTATCCCTACCATCGAGATCCAATAGATACAATGTTCCGACCCGATATTGAAGAATTGAGTAATCTTTTTCCCGATCTAAAAATGATTCAGGGTAAAATTGTCCAGGGAGGAACTTTGCTTAAATCAACTTCCATCACACCAATACTATATTTACTCGCTATGATAATTCGACTAATCTTACCTATCTATCAACCACTCAGGTGGGTAGATTCCCTGCGATATAGTTTATGGCTTTTCCGAGATATTTCTGTGACTTGTATTGTCTTACAAAAAAGATTATAAATGTATTATGAACTACTCGGCTGTGCCTCTTTACCTGGAAAAAGATCAGGAAAATTTGATGATACCTAAGATTACTCAATCATCATTGTACGATCGCGATTTCGCCCTGTGGTTAGAAGACACCGCAGCCAAATTAAAAGCGCGAGATATTAACAACTTAGATTGGGATAACTTGGTGGAGGAAATTGAAGCTTTGGGAATCTCACAAAAGCATGAAGTAGAAAGTCGATTAAAAACAATTTTGGCTCACATTCTCAAGCGGTGTTACGTACCTTTACCTGATTGTTTTCGCGGTTGGCAAGTTACCATTCGCACCCAGCGTAATGATTTAAATCGACTTTTGAAAAAAGCCCCAAGCTTACGCAATCATTTACTAGCAGAATTTGAAGAGATTTATCAAGAAGCACTTTCCGAAGTGTCAGAAGAATATCCCGAAACTAAGTTTCCCCAAACATGGCAATTTAGCAGCGATTTAGATGCAATTTTAACCGAAATATTCTGGGAAAATGAAGATTAGTCATGATTCGTTAGTAAAATCAATGTTTTCATAGAGATCGGCAATTAAAATTGGCAATTCAAAGATATTCAAAGTTATATTAATATTTGGGTCATCATATTCCGAAAACAGCCATTGATTAACCGCAGTTTTTACATAATGTTCTACATGAATTCGATATTGATCGATTAAAAGATATTCTTGAAAAGTGGGAATAGTGCGATAAGCGGCAAATTTTTCACTGCGATCGTAATTTTGCGTAGACTTAGATAGAACTTCACCAATAAAATAAGGATTAATTACCGTGTCTTTCCGCCCAGTTTGTAGTTCTATAGGTTTTGGTAAAACCATCACATCAGGATAAGTATAGACCTTAACTTCTGGAATCAAAAGCCTTTGATCTACGTAAAAAGTTCTGTAAGCTTTTCCTTTGAGAGCAAGCTTAAGAAGAATATAAAGGTTTCCAGCAATATCATTATGGTCAGGTGTTCCACCAGTCATCTCGATAATTTCTCCATTGCGGTATTCGTTGCGAGTTTCTGAGGCAATTTCAAGTTCTAGATATTCTTCCGGTGTGTAGGTTTTTGTTTCAGTTTGAGCGATCATAATCCGTTAATTCCTAATGTTTCAAGTTGCTGGTTTTCTGTTTAGTTAGCCTAGCTTCCTATTGAGGTAATTTCTTTTAAGTAGTTAGCAATGCGCTAAGAGTTTCATTTGACATAAAACGCCGAAAGTCCAAAATTTCGACTAAAACAAGTTTGTCATCTTGAGAATAATGCAAAATAACTTGTCCTTCGTCTTCAGCATAAACTATTGGCTCAGGGGAAAGTTCGATCAAAAGCGCATCAACATCTTTGCTATAGCTAATCTTCTTCATATCTAGATCTCCTGCCTGGATAAAGGGTAATGATTAAAATGAAAGCATTGAATTCTCGATAAACGACACGAAGCACCAAATTTTCATTTAAGCGTTTTTGTGCAATTAGTTTATCCTCTTCGCCAATTTCTAGCTTGTCTGGCGATCGCACTGTCTCTATCACCAAGTCTTGATTGATCGTTATTTCATGACTGGCTAAAACCTCCATTTTTAACAAAGCATGATCGCTAAAACGAATTTCTTTCATTTGTTGACTCTTCTTCTAATTCTTCCAGGCACATTTCAATTACTTCACGAATATTCTGCATCAATTCATCAATGGTTTCTCCTTGGCTAAAGCAAGCCTTGAGTTGGGTAAATTCACCGATATAAATACCATCTTCATCTCGTTCAATTACAACGTAAAATTCTCTGTTTTTCATGATTTAATTCTCCATTTTGTTAAATCAATTTCTCAAATTATAGTTTGCTACTCTGGCATTTTCACACAATCATCTGTAACCAATTCACTAGCATTTTTAACAACAGGCAAGAAACCTTAAGATTCTGCCTTTGCTAGTTCAAAATTTAATTCTAATAAAAACTTTAATACATCATCATTAGCTTTGATGCCGTAGGCTTTACAAACGAGTTGATCTAATTGAGCATGAAGTTTAGCAAGTTGGCTGGCAGATTCATTAAAAAACTGGTTATATAATTGGGTAATTCCCCACTGTTTTCGCTCCATTTGTTCGGTGCGATAATCATGGATAGCTTGCATGGCGGCGCGAATTTCAGTTTTGATTTTTTCTGGGCAATTTTGGGGAAAGGGGAAGGTTTCAAAACAGGTGTTGTGAGTGTAGGCAATATCTGCTTTAAGTGTCGATTTTTGTGCGTGCATCCAGATGCGATGAGTGCTAGAAGTGAGGATACCAAGAACATAAAAATCATCAGAAGCCACAACTTTTGTTTTATTACCTGGTAGCCATTCAGAAGGTGAGGGAATAAATATTGCCCATTTAGAGACTTCGGGAACAGCAAAACAATAGGGTAAAGAAGCTAGAGCTTTTCGCATTTCTGGACGTGAGCGTAAAAACCTCCACCAATATTCTCTTGCTTTCGCATCTCTATTAGATTCACGTTCTGGTTTGACATGGGTTTTAACATAATTAAATGGTAGTTCATAATCACTAGCCTCTTCCAAGTTCAGATCGTTAAAATCAATAATCCATCGATCTGGTTTACCATTTATATTCTGTGCCAAATTTGCACCCATCGAAAATAAATTGAGAACTTCGCAATTTTTAGGATCAGATTGAATCCATTTATTTACCTGTGATTCAGTTACAAGAAAACCTTTACCAACCGGAATCACACCTTGAAAACACAAGTTAAGATTTGCCTTCAGTCGCACTGCTTGAGAAACATCAACTTCAGCTTTGAGAGAAGAAGTTATGTTTGGGACAATTTTGTGATCTATCCGATAGATTAATTCCTTAGTTTCAGATGTTTTTAGCCAATTAATAATGCTGATGTGTACTTTCGCTTCACCAGACCAAGGTTGTGTGGAAATAACATCATAAATACAGCCGCCATTTTGGGTAATGTAATCTAAGGCAGCTTTACGACTTTTGCCTTGAGAAATTGAATTTGTAGCGACTAAACCAGCACGGCAATTTTCTCCTAAATGATTATGAGCAAGGCGAAACCAATAGGTACAAAAATCAACTGAATCTTTAACATCAGGAAATTTGGTGAAGATGCGATCAACATATTTATCACCCAAAACTAACCGAATATGTTTGCCACCCAAAAAAGGCGGATTACCAATAATTGCATCAACTATTTCCCACTCACAAAACAAAGCATCATCACAGCGAATATTTTGATCCAAATTATCCAGAGGTAACGCCTGATCCATATCCAATGGTAAATTCATCTGCGCCACATTCAGCAAGTGATTTTCTTCATCCAGTGCTAGCTTTTTAGCCAACATCAGCGTTACTTTGGCTAATTCCACTGCAAAAGGCTTAATATCAATACCATAAAACTGACTAGTTTTGACTAGCGACATCGTACCAATTACATTAGCAGCACGAGTAGATTTTTGATGAATTTTCTCTAGTAACTCTGCCTCTAACCGCTTCAACTCCCGATAAGAAACGTAAAGAAAGTTACCACTACCACAGGCAGGATCGAGGATTTTAAAATTGATTAACTCTTGTCGCAGCGAAAGCAAATCTTTTAAGGTATTTGCCGCTTCAATTCGTTCTCGCCAAGGTCGAATAATTGTCGGTAAAACTACTTTTTGAATATCCGCCTCGCTAGTGTAGTGAGCGCCCAAAGCATGACGTTCTTCTTTACCCATACTAGACTCAAATAAAGCGCCAAAAATCGCAGGTTCGACTTTTGACCACCGTTCCGCCGCTGCTTCTAATAACAAATCTATTTCGCTTCTGGTGAGGTGTATGGGTTCAATAGTTGAAAATATGCCACCATTAAAATAAGGTACATCTCGATAGCGGCTATCTTTAGGCGCAGGGCGTTGAGTTCCCATTTGCCGAAATAATCCGCCAATTAAATCATAAGAACTGACGCGATTTGTTTGGCATTCACTTAAAAATTCGGTGAATAAACCTCTAGGTAACAAATCAATATCTTCAGCGAACAAAGCTACTACACACTGAAGGATAAATCTTTGGGCGTTTTCTACTTTTTCGCCTCGCTGCACTAAGCGATTAAAAACTTGAGCAACTTTATCAGCAGCAGTTCTGGTAACATCAATTTTGTTATTATTAAATAAAGGCTGGCGATTTTCGGGGAAGAGAAAGTTAAGGGCGGTAAAGCGATCGCCTAACTCCTCCAAACGCACCTGATCCACAGGTTCCCGAAGCTGAATATCAAAATCATAAATCCAAAACTCATCAAAATTGCAAAGCACTACATACTTTGGACGTTGCGGCACTAATTCTAACCAATATTCAAAAGCTTGCTGATAATGTTTTTCTAATTTTTCCCCTCGTTTTTTCATCTCCAACAATAACCGAGGTCGCCACAACAAATCAGCAAACTTTGTAGTTTTCCCTTTAGCTTTTACCCGATATTCTAATTCGGCTCCCGCTTCCTTGTAACCTGCGTGATTGAATGCTTGAAAAAGGCGATCGCAAAATACTTGCGCCTCCCCTTTTTCGTCTCCCCGCAAACTCCCAGCATAATCAACAAAGCCTTGAATATTCTTCAGTATATCAGCCATTTGGATAAAAATTAGTGCGATCGGTCTAATTTTTAATTATCTGATATCTTTTTATCTAAAAACCAAATTTATACTTAAATTTATCTAAAATTTTACCTAAAAAAGAAAGGAAAAAAGGAAAATTGAAAACTCAAAACTCTCTCCTTTCCTTCTACTCAAATCTTGCACCAAAACGACAGGTGCAAAGACAGGTGCAAAATCTCAGTTCTGCCTTCACCTCTCACCTCGTTCCCAGGTTCAACCTGGGAACGAGAAACAAGAGGCTCTGCCTCTTGGTGCAAGATCTCAGTTTATCGAAGTTGGTTTTGGAGTCGCCGCAGGTTCCACCACAGGAGTCGCCGCTGGTGTCCGAGTCGGTTTAGCCGCAGGTTGACTTTCCGTAGCCGCAGGTTTCTCAGTTGGCGTATTAATCCGCGCCTGTTGCTGATAAAAACCCACCACCTTTTGTACATAAGTCCCAGTCGCGCCACTGGTACAAGCGTTGTCTTTACCAGTCATCCACCAACAAGCAGCACCGCGTACAGCAGCAGTTTCATTACCAGTCGCACCATACAACCTATTTAACTCCCGTCGAGCAATACAGGCTACAGTTTCCCTAGCAGCTTTAGTATCAGACTCAAATTCAGCAGGAGTCAGTTGCCTTCCCAAACAGCGTTTAGTCCAGTCAGGAATAATACCCGGTAAAACTTGCCACTCACTGTACATCCCATCATTTGCGCTGTTGGGCGGCGCAGCCTTTCGCAAAGCCTCCACCATCGCGTTTACCTGAGCATCAGAAACTTGTCTTGCAGGTCTTTGTTGAGCCATTGCTGAAGCATTTCCCAGCCAAATACCAGCTAAGATGCTTGTAACTAGTAGATTTGTGCCCTTATTGATTAACTTGGTATTCATAGCAGATACTCAGTAATCACTCCAAAATTTCTCCGACTGTCCTGAAAGAAGAATTACTATTAACAGAGGAGGGTGCTTCTGTCAAAAGTATGATTTGTTGTCTTAATCCAGATTGCCTAAATCCTGAAAATCCTGATGGGACTGAGCTTTGCCAAAGTTGTGGGGCATCACTTGCGCCCCTGCGTAACCGTTACCGTGTAATTAAGCTACTCGGTGCCGGAGGATTTGGCAGAACTTTCCTCGCTGAAGATATAGATAAACTTGATGAACGCTGTGTTGTCAAGCAGTTTTTACCCCAAGCGCAGGGTAGCTGGGCAATTCAAAAAGCTACCGAACTCTTTAAACAAGAAGCAAGGCGACTACAATTATTAGGAGAACATACCCAAATTCCAACACTGTTCGCCTATTTTGAAGAAGATAAACGTTTATATTTGGTGCAACAGTTTATCGAAGGAGATAACTTATTGCAAGAGTTGGGTAAAGAAGGGGCTTTTAGCGACAAAAAAATTCGCGAATTATTAATTGACATATTACCAGTCCTGCAATTCATCCATCAACAAAAAGTAATTCACCGCGATATCAAACCCGATAATATAATTCGTCGTCGTAGCGATCGCAAATTAGTATTAATTGATTTTGGCGTAGCCAAACATTTAACGGCAACTGCCATGAGTCAACCCGGAACTCATATCGGCACTCTCGGTTATGCCCCCGTTGAACAAATGCAAGACGGCACAGCATATCCAGTCAGTGATTTGTATAGTTTAGGTATCACTTGTTTTCGACTATTAACTCAAACTAGTCCTCATAATTTATTTGTCAATAGCGGTTACGAATGGACAAAAAATTGGCAGCGATATTTACCCAGACCGATCAATGATAACTTAGGTTATGTCCTAGATAAAATGTTGCAAAAAGATATGCAACACCGTTATCAATCAGTAGATGAAGTTTGGCAAGATTTGCATTCTGACACCTTACCAACAACAATCAACTCAAATGTTACTCCCCTTACTCATTCACCACAAACAATCAATCAAAATGGCACTCAAATAACTCAGCCACCAGAATCAATGGTAGCTACCTCCGTTGTTAATCCTAGAAACAATCTCAAAACTAAAGTATTAATCGGTGGTTTAGCAACTGTTTTCTTGTTGTTAGGAGGAGGCTATTGG
>JBAVZX010000882.1:0-6078 GCA_049589015.1 Phormidium sp.
GGCTGACCAATCCCACGATTATCCATCCAATAACGAAGTACTTTATTTCGGACAAATTGAGATGTCCTAATTGCTTCGTTAATGGCGGTTATTTGTTGTGGTTTAGGGTAGACCTTAAACTCGTAGACAAACACGACTGATACTGAATTAATGGATATCAACTATTATGATAGCATGGAATTGAAAAATGGGCAATAAAAAGCCGTCCTGGAAGGACGGGGCTTGTATCCCATTATTTTCGGTCAATAGTAGAGAAAAAGTTTCAGATTTTAATAATATTTATGCCTAATTCATTATTAAAACCCCTGTTAGCTTGGCCAGAAAATATACCACAGGGGTTAAGAAATTTACCCAAGGAAAACGATATTATTGCTGGGGTCGCTGCCAATTACTTGGAGAGATGTTACTCCTTCGACAACAGCAACTAAGTCATAGATTGAACGAACGAAGCCAGAAATAGCTACAGTAGTAGTTTTGTAAATGTTTAAGTTGCCGTTCGCTGGTGAAAGAGTATAGTCTGCTATGGTGCCAGCTAATTGAATTTGATCGCGCTCTGGATAAAATTGGCGAATTAGCGCATAGTCAGTATCATTGCCACCAACATAAAAGTATTGGGTATTAGGATTATTTTGATCGGGGCCAACACCCAAAATAAATAAATTATATTGAGCGCCACTAATTAGAATATCCTGCTCATCAATACCATTGCTAATAATATTTGCTGATGGTATAGGGTCATTGACAATATTAACTGCTACTCCTGTTAGGAAAGCGTATTCGCCAAAAGAACCGATGATGTCGTCGCCACTGGTACCACTAAAGAGTGCGTTTCGTTCTTCTGTTTGCCCAAATTGCCAGAAATGATCAAATCCTGATTGAAAATATCTATCTTTTACTGCTTGAGCTACATCTGGATAAGCTGCTGAGTAATACTGTTCATTGAAAAAAGTTGGAGAACGACCTTCAATGAATCCATAGTTGAAAAAATGGTTGTAAGCAGATGGAATTAAACCTGATGCTACTGCTTGGGCTACATCTGGATGTTTTTGTAAATATAGTTGTTCTAGTTCGGAACTAATCGGGCTACGACCTTCGTCAAAACCATAATTAAGAAAGTGTTCCACACCTGTTTTAAAGAATCCACTGTTTACTGCTTGGGCAACATCTGAGTATTTTTGCAAATAAAATTGCTCGAAGTAATAGGGTGAAATGTTTACTCTGCCTTCGGCTAAACCTGCTATTTTAAAATGTTCTAACCCAGAATTAAAAATTTTGGCATCAACAGCAGCTTTGACATCGGGGTGTTTCAAGAGATAGTAATTTTCGGAAAAAATAGTGAAATTCATATTCTTCTCCACAATTTTGCCTATTTTCTAGTTAATTATAAATTTTATTAATCGGTGTGATTATCAATTTTTATGTAATTCTCTTTAACTTTTACTTTTAAATTAATCAATAGTTACAAAAAAATTTTGTGATTTAGATATGGTTAGCAATTTTTTTATGCTGATAAAATAAGGCGAAAGCGAGAAAAAATAAGTACATACTCACTCAATTGTCAAGATTTGTAACTAAACATTACAAAAATTTTATCAATTTGTATCGGATAGGGGCCAAAAGCCGCATTTAGTAAGCATTTTTTGGTACAACCAACTAATGTGTCTATTTTCCTGATCGGCACAAAAACGGAGTTTTCAGCGAGTCTGGGGTCTTGAGTTGTAGGGGCGGGTTTAGTAGATCGCTTTGCCGTCACAGCAGAAAAGCTAACGACAAAACCCGCCCGTACCAAAGAAAGCCCGCTGCCCAACAGCCAAGGATTAGCTGATTTATTGATTGATGACTAGCTAGCCCAAAATAAGGAGCCTAACTGAATGTTTACCCACGTCAAGTCCACCATTAGACGCATTACACCAGACAACCTCATGGGGCGGTCTTTACTCAAGGTGGTCTATGTCGTGCTTGAGCCGCAATATCAGAGTACACTATCAGCGGCAGTGAATTCGATTAATAAAAATAACCCTGATTTAGCAATTGAAATTAGTGGTTATTTAATCGAAGAATTGCGCGATCCAGAAAATTATGAGGATTTTAAACGCGAGATTCAAAAGGCAAATGTCTTCATCGCTTCGTTGATTTTCATTGAAGATTTGGCAGAAAAAGTTGTTGCCGCTGTGGAACCACATCGGGACAATTTAGATGTCGCGGTTGTCTTTCCTTCGATGCCACAAGTGATGCGCCTAAATAAAATGGGCAGCTTTTCAATGGCACAGTTGGGACAGTCAAAAAGTGCGATCGCGCAATTCATGCGGAAGCGTAAAGAAAAGTCAGGTTCAGGTTTCCAAGATGGAATGCTGAAACTGTTACAAACTTTGCCCAAAGTCCTGAAATATTTACCAATGGACAAGGCGCAGGATGCGCGAAACTTCATGCTTAGTTTCCAATATTGGCTAGGCGGTTCTGCTGAAAATTTGGAAAACTTTCTGCTGATGTTAGCAGATAAATATGTTTACAAAGGTGAGCAAACACTGAAGTTTCAAGACCCTGTTACTTATCCCGATATGGGAATTTGGCATCCAATGGCACCAAGAATGTTTGAGGATGTCAAAGAATATTTCAACTGGTATAACAGTCGGCAAGATATTTCTGCGGACTTAAAAGATCCCTTAGCTCCTTGCATTGGTTTGGTGCTACAAAGGACTCATTTGGTAACTCGTGATGATGCCCATTATGTAGCAATACTTCAAGAATTGGAAGCGATGGGTGCAAGAGTTATTCCGGTGTTTGCGGGAGGTTTAGATTTCTCCAAACCAGTTGATGCTTACTTTGCGGGCTCGGTGACTGGTGATGGGACACAGGTGCTGGGAAAAAATGCAAATGTTTCCTCAGCAATAGTAGATGTGGTGATTTCCTTAACAGGATTTGCTTTAGTTGGTGGGCCAGCTAGACAAGATCATCCGAAGGCGATCGACTCCCTAAAACGGTTAAATCGCCCTTATATGGTGGCGTTACCTTTGGTGTTCCAAACTACGGAAGAATGGCAAGATAGCGATTTAGGTTTGCATCCAATTCAGGTGGCGTTACAGATAGCAATTCCTGAGTTAGATGGTGCGATCGAACCGATTATTTTGTCGGGAAGAGATGGGGCTACTGGAAAGGCGATCGCATTACAAGACCGAGTTGAAGCAATTTCTCAACGCGCATTAAAATGGGCAAGATTACGCCGTCAACCAAAATTAGATAAGAAAATTGCCATCACAGTTTTTAGCTTTCCACCCGATAAAGGCAACGTAGGAACCGCAGCATATTTAGATGTTTTCGGTTCAATTTATCAGGTAATGAAAGCCCTCAAACATAACGGTTATGATGTGCCGGAATTACCAGAATCAGCCGAAAAGTTGATGTTGGAAGTTATCCACGATGCCCAGGCACAATATGCCACTCCCGAATTAAATATTGCCTATCGGATGTCGGTGCCAGAATATGAAGAATTGACACCTTACTCCGAAAGATTACAAGAAAATTGGGGGCCACCACCAGGACATTTAAATAGTGACGGACAAAACCTCTTAATTTACGGTAAAGAGTTTGGAAATGTCTTTATTGGTGTACAACCAACTTTCGGTTATGAAGGCGATCCAATGCGGTTGTTGTTCTCTCGTTCTGCCAGTCCCCATCACGGTTTTGCCGCTTATTACACCTATCTAGAACAGATCTGGAAAGCTGATGCGGTGTTGCATTTTGGCACTCACGGATCGCTGGAATTTATGCCAGGAAAACAGATGGGAATGTCGGGAGATTGTTACCCAGATAATCTCATTGGTTCGATTCCAAATATTTACTATTACGCTGCGAATAACCCCAGCGAAGCAACAATTGCCAAACGTCGGAGTTATGCCGAAACTATCAGTTATCTGACACCACCAGCGGAAAATGCCGGACTTTATAAAGGGTTAAAAGAACTGAGTGAATTAATCGGTTCTTACCAAACTTTAAAAGATACCGGACGGGGTATTCCAATTGTGAATACAATCATGGATAAATGCCGTTTGGTGAATTTGGATAAAGACATTGATTTGCCAGAAAAAGATGCCAAAGATATGTCTGCCGAAGAACGGGATAATTTGGTCGGTTTGGTGTATCGGCGATTGATGGAAATTGAATCCAGGTTGTTACCTTGTGGGTTGCACGTAATTGGGAAACCGCCGACTGCTGAAGAAGCGATCGCAACTTTAGTAAACATCGCCGCTTTAGACAGAAAAGAAGAAGAAATCCTCAGCTTACCTCGAATTATTGCTAACAGCATTGGACGCGACATCGACGAGATTTATGTTAATAACGACAAAGGCGTTTTAGGAGACGTTCAGTTATTACAAGAAATCACCCTCGCCACTCGCGCCGCTGTCGGTGCTTTAGTCAAAGAACAAACCGATGCTGATGGCAGAGTTTCCCTAGTTTCCAAATTGAATTTCTTACACATGGGTAAGAAAGAACCTTGGATTGAAGCATTACATAAAGCTGGTTATGCCAAGGTTGATCCCGAAGTAATTAAACCCTTGTTTGAATACTTGGAATTCTGCTTAAAACAGATTTGCGCTGATAACGAATTAGGCGGATTACTAAAAGCATTAGAAGGCGAATATGTATTACCGGGACCCGGCGGAGATCCAATTCGTAATCCCGATGTTTTGCCAACTGGTAAAAACATTCACGCCTTAGATCCCCAATCAATTCCTACCACAGCAGCAGTTAAATCTGCCAAAGTTGTTGTTGACAGATTGTTGGCAAGACAAAAAGCAGAACTTGGCAACTGGCCTGAAACAATTGCCTGTGTACTTTGGGGAACTGACAACATCAAAACCTACGGGGAATCTCTCGCCCAAATTATGTGGATGGTGGGTGTAAATCCCGTTCCCGATTCATTAGGAAGAGTGAATAAATTGCAACTAATTCCTTTAGAAGAATTAGGTCGTCCCAGAATTGATGTTGTAGTCAATTGTTCCGGTGTATTCCGCGATTTGTTCATCAACCAAATGAATCTGCTAGACCAAGCAATTAAGATGGCAGCAGAAGCAGAAGAACCTTTGGAAATGAACTTTGTTCGCAAACACGCATTGCAGCAAGCAGAAGAAATGGGAATCAATTTGCGTCAAGCTGCAACTCGCGTATTTTCTAACGCTTCCGGTTCCTATTCTTCTAACATCAACCTAGCAGTAGAAAACAGCACTTGGGACAGCGAAGCAGAGTTACAAGAAATGTACCTCAACCGCAAATCTTTCGCTTTCAGTGCTGATAATCCGGGGATGATGGAAGAGTCAAGAAAGATTTTTGAATCTTCCTTAAAAACTGCGGAAGTAACTTTCCAAAACCTCGATTCTTCCGAGATTAGCTTAACAGACGTTTCCCATTATTACGATTCCGACCCGACAAAAGTTGTCGCTAAGTTGCGCGGTGATGGTAAGACACCAGTATCCTACATTGCTGATACCACAACCGCCAATGCACAGGTGCGGACACTATCAGAAACCGTGCGTTTAGATGCGCGTACCAAACTGTTAAATCCCAAGTGGTACGAGGGTATGCTTTCTCACGGTTATGAAGGTGTGCGGGAACTCTCCAAACGTTTAGTAAACACAATGGGTTGGAGTGCAACTGCTGGCGCTGTGGATAACTGGATTTATGAGGATGCTAACAGTACATTCATCAAAGATGAAGAAATGCGTCAGCGTTTGATGAATTTAAATCCCCATTCTTTCCGCAAAGTTGTAACTACTTTGTTGGAAGCGAATGGTCGTGGTTATTGGGAAACAAATGATAGCAATTTGGATTTGTTGCGTCAGTTGTATCAGGAGGTAGAGGATCGAATTGAAGGCGTAGAATAGAATAGATGTATAAGTTAGGAGACTAATATTAGTCTCTTAACTTATAATCAATCATCCTCTACTTCTTCTAAACTCATCCCATTTATTTATTATTGAGGTGGCAAATATGACCAATACTTACAAACAAAATCAGGATAAAGATACCAATCAATATTTTTCGCCATCTGAATTAAATATGTGGGAAAAGTCAAAGAAAGAT
>JBAVZX010000883.1:0-6216 GCA_049589015.1 Phormidium sp.
AATTGCTGGGGTGGCGAAAAGTGCGATCGCAGATCTAAAATCTCGTTAGCTTTGCAATATCAATTGCTTGAAATGAGCAAGCAAATCTGCGCCTTTTGATGCCTCAAGGTCAGTTCTTAATTGATAATATTTACTAGGGTTATTTAAAGATACCTCTTTGTTAGCAATTTTTGCCTTGTTGGAATTGAGGGGGATGGTGCGATCGATCTTAGCGCAACCCGAATTCCTGGGAAAATATGCCGAAGTTTACTTATTTGTGGGAGTGATTTATTGGGTATTTTGCTATTCCATGTCTTTAGCGAGTCGGAGGTTAGAAAAGCAGTTGGGTGTGGGACAGCGTTAACTGTGGAGTGGAGATCGCAAGCAATCTTTAACAAGGGATTAATAAAGTAAAATAAGTTTTATTTACAGAATATAATAGCAATATCAGGAGCAAAATTTAGCTAAAATGACAGATTTTGATACACACCCAGAATGCCCTTTTTCGGTCAAGACTTTTAAGCTTCTTGAAGAGCTTGCAGAGGTTGAAAGTTCCAAAAAACAGTCTTATTATCTAGAACACGAAGAAGAGTTTAAAAATTTTGTTTCCAAGCCATTTGAACAACTTTCCAATCATGTTATTGCTCAACTACCAGGTAAGCTTATAAAGCAAACACAGATGGAACTCAACTTATTGCTAAATACACATTACAAGTATAACCAGTGTAATTTTTTCCCGAAACAATCCGATCTTAATCATTCTGGTACTAAGTTATTTATTAATCTTAGTAAAAATTCGCTATATTTCGGGTTGTTCATAGTTGATGAATCTCTAGGAAAAAAGAAATTTATCCAAAATGTTCAAAATGCCTCAATTAAAGAAATAATTCTTCAAAACACCCGCTTATCTGATGAATGTACTCTACACTTTTCATCAAATAAATCAAATAAGAACCTTGAACGAATTAATCGTTTATCAGAGTGGCTAAAGCTTTTGGCTCGGCAAAATAGTGCTACTAAGAATGTTCAAGCTAGTGTACATCTCAATCCGCAAAAATTGCTACTTTGTTCTGAGGAGCAACTAATCACTCAAATTAAAGATACATTTGAAGGGCTTGTTATTTTGTTTTTGGTGTCAATCTATGACGAACCTTTAAAAGAAATTAAATCCTACTTTAGTAGATTCAACTTAAAATTAAGTGACTCGTCGTGCCGACTAGGGCTGAAATTGTATCAGCAAAAAAACTATAAAGAAGCAATTAATAAGTTTGACTTTGCTTTAAACCACTCTCCTAACTTAGCAAATGCTTACAACTTTCGAGGAAAAGCAAAAGCTGAATCAGGGGATAGTGATGGAGCCATTGCGGACTATAACCAATTAATACTTATTCAACCCAAAAATCCTGAAGCTTACGATAGTCGGGGCAATATTTACTATCAAGTTCAAAATTACGAAAAAGCGATCGCAGACTACGAACAAGCGATAAAAATTAATCCTAACTTTGCTTTAGCATATTACCATTTGGGGCTTACTTACATAAAATTGGATAATCTAGATAAAGCTAGAGAAAATTTAAAAAAATCAGCAGAGATATTTGATAAAGAAGAAGATATGGATAATTACGAAGATGTACAGCGAATCCTCAGAACTATTCAGTTAGACTACTTTGAGCCAAGCTTCACAGATATTTGCCAACATATCCGCTCTAAAAATCTGTGTATTGATGAGCAAGTTATACGCCGCTATTACTTGGCTACTAGAATTAGAAAATTCGTAATTCTTTCAGGAATTAGCGGTATAGGTAAAACTTGGCTCACCAAAGTTTACGCTGATGCAATCAAAGCTGAGTATCTTTTAGTTCCGGTTTCTCCTAACTGGACTACTAATGAAGATTTACTCGGCTACATCAACCCCATATCTGGAGAATATCATTACACAGCTTTTAGCAGATTTCTAGAAAAAGTAGCTGAAGAGTATAAAAAATCCCAAACTGAAAATCGCACACCTGTACCTTACCATTTAGTTTTGGATGAAATGAACCTGGCACGGGTAGAGTATTACTTTGCCAAATTTCTTTCAGCAATGGAAGTGCGAA
Source organism: Phormidium sp. (assembly GCA_049589015.1). Lineage (GTDB taxonomy): Bacteria > Cyanobacteriota > Cyanobacteriia > Cyanobacteriales > Aerosakkonemataceae > Floridanema. The sequence goes on from JBAVZX010000883.1 coordinate 2,076, forward strand.
TGCGTGAGGAAATAGCCGAAATAGAACTTGCACCCGATCAAAAAGTTTTGCTACCTCCCAACCTTTATTTTATTGGCACAGTCAACATGGATGAAACTACGCACGGCTTTGCTGACAAAGTTTATGATAGGGCGCAATTAATAGAACTTGAAGTTTCTCGTGATGACTTATACAAGTATTTGGGCGAAGTAGAGTATCGTGATATTCTGATGCAAATTTGGGACGAAGTACACGAAGTTGCCCCCTTTGCTTTCCGTATTATGAATGAAATTACAACCTATGTGAAAGAAGCCAAACTTTTAGATATATCTTGGGAAAATTCCTTAGATGAACAGTTATTGCAGAAAATTCTGCCTAAGTTTAAAGGTGCTGACGAAAGGGTGGGGCAATCCCTTGATGCTTTCGTTAAAATTGCAAGTGAAAATAACTTTGTATTGAGTCGCAACAAAGCTGTCAGGATGTTGGATATCTTTAATAAAAATGGATTTACATCTTACTTCTAAACTTTGTTTTCTAAGCAGTTCTGGAGAACCTATCACCGCTCCCTTAGAGTGGCAACCTGCTTTGTTGGAAATTAAAGTGCCAGTAGAAGAGAGAAAACAAGTACAGCTTTGGCGACAGAGTAATCGCCTATCCACATTTTTACAGGAACTCAATGGAAAAGAGCGAATTTTAGCTAATTGGGAGCGCTCTAACCCAGGCTATTACCAACTAAAACTTGAGTATAAAGGTGAAATAGAAGACTATACAATTACTGTTTGGCCTGAAAAAATTAATCGTGAATCTTTTGCACAAATGTTAGAAGACCTTGATACTCGTCTTCCTACTTCAGTTGCAATAGCTTTACAGCGTACAGGTGCTTTAGCTGGTCTTAAATTGCCCCAATTCAGCGAGACTACTTTAGCTCAAGAATTAGTTCGTTTGCGTCGTGCTGTCAAAGGTACAGAAAATCGACCCGGACTAGTTGAAATCCTTCCTAAAATAGCCAGCGATGTCCATCAAATTCTCAAAAATAACGAAATTTGGGTTAGGCAAGAACAAGCCCGCAGACCTTCAGCTAATGGGTTAGTTAAAGCCTTTTGTCGAGGCTATAATCTCGATACTACCGGAAAACCAATTACTCTACCAGATATACGAGTAGAGCATACAGTTGATGTTTATGAAAACCGATTAGTTAAGTTATTTGTTGAGCTAGTTAACCAGAGACTTAGACGAGTTAAATACATCGTAGACGCTGATAAAAAAGAAACCCTCCTCAACGAAGTAGAATCCTTCATTAAGCAATTAAAAAAAGCTAAACAACAAGCTGCTTTTTTGAATGAAGTCAGCCAGCCTAAAAGCCTACCAAATCAAATCACAATGGTTTTGTTGAAGCGTCCAGCTTACCATGCTGCTTTGCAGGGATATCTGGAATATATTAGAAGCCCCACAGTCCAATTAGAAGAATCAGATCTTGATGCACCTTTAGAAAAGTTGTATCGTCTGTACCAGGTTTGGGGAACTCTTTGGCTGATCGTAAGCTTATTAGAAGTAGCAGAAAAAAGAGGCTATCAGGTAGAAAAACAACGCTTAGTGGCTATTGATAAAAGCGGTATCTACGTTAAAGTTTTGCCAAATGGAAAGCCAGCAATAATTTTAGTTCACCCTCAGCATAAAACCACAGTCAAACTAATTCCAGAACGAACTTATGGTAAAGATGGCGAACTGCATAGTGCCAGTGTTACACTGCGTCCTGATATAGCAATAGAGATCAAACTACCTGATGGCTCTCACCAAGTCTATATATTTGACCCTAAGTATAAGCTTGACAGTGAAAAGCAGGAAAATATAAGCAGAGAAACCAAGCCAGAAACAGCCGACATTCAGAAGATGCACACCTACCACGATGCTATTTATGATAACAATAATAAACAAGTAGTTTGCTACGCTGCGATTCTTTACCCCGGTACTTATATGACTTATTCAAACAGAGAAATTGAAGCTTTACCCGCTTATCCAGGCAAAGAAACAGAACTAAAAGAACATTTATATCGTATCTTAAACAAAGCTCTGAATGTCTGCTGACGCACCTCACAAAAAACCCACATCTATATCTGCATTTATCTAAAGTAAAATACAGTTACATAAAGACTCGGAAACAGCCAAGCTGACACCAGCCGCTTGCGTAGCAGTTGCCCGTTGTGCTAAATAGGGCTGGCGATGAACTAGTAGTGTTATCCTATTTAAATTAATGGAGCAAATTTCTCTTCCTTTACCTACAGAATTTATCCTCCGTCCAGCTAACGCCAGCGACATCTGGCAAATTCGGAAGTTGGTTTTTAGTGCTAAGTTAGATCCGACTCAGTTACGCTGGCAACAATTTTCGGTGATTGAATGCGATAATAAAATAGTCGCTTGTGGGCAATTACGTTCTTTTTCTGGAACGCAAGAATTGAGTAGTTTGGTAGTGTTACCTGCTTGGCGAAAACAAGGTTTAGGAAGTTATTTAGTTAAACATTTAATACAGCAAGCGAGTCAACCTCTGTATTTAGAATGTGCTAGTTGGTTAGAAGAATTTTATACTCGATTTGGTTTTGTATCAGTTTCTTGGCGAGAAGTTCCATCACCACTAAAAGAGAAATTTCGTTTTACTCAATTTGCTACGAAACTAGTTCCTATTATGTCTTTAAAAGTTATGCAATATCGTGGATTTGAAACGCCGACAGATGAAAAACAAACTCCCCTATCTTGATTTTATCGAACAAGAACTTAGACTTTCTCCAAATCAGCAAAATCAACCTTTAGTCATTGACTTATTTGCCGGATGTGGAGGCATGGCCCTTGGTTTTGCAGCGACAGGTTTTCAAACAATTGGTTATGAAATTCTCGAAGATGCTTGTGCAACTTATCAGCTAAATTTACAAAGTTTATGTCATAAAATTAATCTTACAGCATCCTCTGATTTAATTGCAGGAGCAGAAGTAATAATTGCTGGGCCACCATGTCAACCTTTTAGTGTAAGTGGAAATCAACTAGGATTAAAAGATAGTCGTGATGGTTTCCCAACTTTCATTTCTGCGGTAAAACGTTATCGTCCAAAACTTGCTTTATTTGAAAATGTCCGAGGAATGCTTTTCCGCAATCAAGCATATTTTGAAGAGATTGTTTATGCTTTAGAATCACTGGGTTATCTAGTTGAATGGCAGCTTTTAAATGCCGCCGATTATGGTGTACCCCAAAAAAGAGAACGTCTTTTCTGTGTGATACATCAAGGCGGTTGGAAATGGCCTAAAAAAACTCATTTTAACTCACCTTATACTGCTGGAGATGCTTTAGGAGAATTAGCATTTTCTGTCCCGAATAACTCAAAATTTCTCACTCCTAGCATGGATGAATATGTTAATAAATATGAGTTAGCATCGAAATGTATTAGACCAAGAGATTTACATTTAAATGCACCTTCTAGAACTGTTACTTGTCGCAATTTAAGCGGTGCAACAGGCGATATGTTGCGAATAAAATTACCTGATGGACGCAGGAGAAGATTGACAGTTCTTGAAGGTGCGCGTTTGCAAAGTTTCCCCGATTGGTTTCAATTTCAAGGTTCTGAAAATAGTCAGTTTAACCAAATTGGTAATGCTGTCCCTCCAATTTTAGCAAAAGCTTTAGCTCGTTCTGTAAAAACTTATTTAGATAATAGTCAAACAACATTATCAACAGAAGTTTTTCGACCTACTCAATTTATTTTTTAGTATGTTGTTGCGCTTTAGCGCTGAAGCGCAACAAGGTACCTGCGTGGTATGTGACATTTTTGTTACATACCCGTGACAAAATAGAACAAATGTACTATAATAGATGTCAAGTTCGATCGCGCTAGAAAATTCTCTCAAAATACCTTTCCCTGTTCAGTCGTTGTGTTCCCAATCAATTGACACTCTCACCGTCAAGCTACGCTGTGACGGGAGATTCTTGAGCTAATCACTGCCTGTTTCAGAATCACTTCCTACTTAAGGACTTACAGGATTATGTCTGAACTGAGCCTACTAGAATATCACTTGCTATCTAGATGCCCTTTTAATGGTTCACTCTCCAAGCGTTTCCGGTATTTCAACCAAGGTTCGGGTATGCCCTACCCTACCTATCTGACGACGAAGCTTTTAAC
>JBAVZX010000884.1:0-5998 GCA_049589015.1 Phormidium sp.
CATCTGTAATTGTTCCCCGCCAAAATTCTTCGTGCATTTTGGTTAACTCTCTCGCCAACACAATCTCTCTTTCTGCGCCCAAAATTGTGCCTAAATCTTGCAGAGTTTCCCGCAAACGGTGGGGAGATTCGTAGAAAATTATCGTGCGAGTTTCGCTGTTTAATATTTCTAAATGGCTGCGTCGTTCTTTACTTTTAGCTGGTAAAAAACCCTCAAAAACAAATTTATCTGTGGCTAATCCAGCTGCACTTAAAGCGGTAATCGCCGCATTTGCGCCGGGAATCGGTACAATCGAAATCCCTTGTGCGACGCAAGCTTTAACTAACTCATATCCCGGATCGGAAATTAACGGCATTCCGGCATCTGTGACTAGTGCGATCGCTTTTCCTTCACTTAATTTTGACAGCAATTCGGGAATTCTTTGCTGACGATTATGTTCATGGTAGCTTAATTGTGGCGTTTTAATTTGAAAATGTTGCAGCAATTTTCCCGTATGGCGCGTATCTTCTGCTGCAATTAGATCTACGGTTTGTAAAATTCTAATTGCCCGAAAAGTCATATCTTCTAAGTTACCAATGGGAGTTGCTACCAAGTAAAGTGTGCCCATATTTATTAATTCACAATTCACTATTCAAGATAGCACTAATCATCTACTCCGATACTTTCGTATACCAGATGAGAATTAACTAGCAGGGGACGAGGTTCGGCTATTCCATAACCTTGAGCGTAATCTACTCCCATTTCTTGCACTTTTAACAGAATACTATGATCTGTAACAAACTTGGCAATAGTTTTGATGCCTAATATATGTCCAGTTCGGTTAATCATCTTTACCATTTCGTAAGCGATCGCATCATCTCCTACTTGTTTGACAAAGTTGCCATTAATTTTCCAGTAATCAACAGGTATTTCTTTCAGGTAATTCAAGGAAGAAATTCCACAACCAAAATCATCTAAGGCTAAACTAAACCCCAATTTCTTTAAGGATTCTATCAGCTTATTTGCTGCATTGAGATGGGAAATTACCACTCTTTCAGATATTTCAAAACAGATAGATTCTGGGAAAATTTGATATGTATCCAGTTCTGCTTTTAAAAAATCAACTAATCCCTCATCTTTCACACTAGAAGCTGACAAATTAATTGCGTATAAATAACGGCTTTGCACCTCCTGACTCTGCTGATGTAATCTGCCAAAAACAGTATCAATTACCCAACGATCGATCGTGGTAATTAAATCATAGCGTTCCGCCGCAGGTAAAAAAGCCATTGGCGGAATTATTTCCCCATGTTCATCTACCAAGCGCAGCAAAATTTCTTGAAATTCTAATCCAGGTTGTTGAGAATTTAGGGGAAAAACTTGTTGGCTATATAAGCGAAATTGATTGTTAGCTAACTTATCTGTTCTCTTAGCGGAAATTGCTTGATTAATCTTCTTTAACCATTGTTCAGCCAGAGTTGTTTGTGCTGTTTCCACTTTATTAGCTTCGTAAGTATAGATACAATTACGCCCATTATTCTTGGCTTGGTAACAAGCAGCATCAGCCATATTCATCACGGTTTCTATACTTTTACTTTCGGCATTAATTTGCACTAAACCAATACTCACCCCAATAGTGAAAGGTTGATTATTCCAAATAAAATTAAATTCCCGGATACTTTGTAAAAGTGATTGAGCAACAGCTTGTCCTTGCTGAAGAGAACAATTATGAAGCAGTAATCCAAATTCATCGCCACCAAGTCTAGCAAGAACATCAGTTTGACGAACTTGTTGTTGTAATAAATCACTCACTTGACGCAATAGTTCATCACCCGCAGCATGACCACAAGTATCATTAACAATCTTAAATTGATCTAAGTCTAAATAACACATTGCGTGTTGTTGATTTTGGGTTTTAGCTGTTGCCAAACCTGACTCTAAGCGTTTTCTAAATTCCTGACGATTAATTAATTCTGTGAGTGCATCATGACTAGCTTCCCAAGAAAGTTGTTGATTTACTTGAGTCAGTAAAGCGGTACGTTCTCCGATTAAATCTTCTAAGCGTTCCTGATATTGCTGTAATTCCATCAATGCTTGTTTGCGTTCGGTAATATTTTCGACCATGCGAATATAGAATTGAGGTCTACCTTGGTCATCGCGCACTAAGTAAGCATGAACTTGACACCAAATCATTTGTCCATTTTTGCACAGGTAACGCTTTTCTTTTTGATAGCTATCGCTCTCATTTAATGCCTGTCTATTTCTTAATAAATAACGTTTTTCCTGAGTCGAATTTCCCTTGTTAACTTCTTCGTTAGGCAATTCTGGTGGTACAATATTTTCTGTGAAATCGAAAGTACTTAATTCTTTTTCGTCATAACCTAACATCTTTTGCAATGCTGGATTTATGGCGATCGTCCGTCCTGCTAAATCAATAATTTCAATCCCAATACTAGCCCCTTCAAAAAGTGAGCGAAAGTGCGCTTCTCTCTGTTTCAGTGTCGCTTCTGCTTGTTGTTTTTCGACAATTTCCGCCGCTAACTTTTGATTGGCAACTTCTAATTGTGCCGGACTAGGAAGTGCTAAAGCTTGCGGAATTAACGGCCACAATTGTAATGCCGTATACATCGAAACCAGCGCAGTCAGTGCTTTCACACCCCCAGAAAGCCAGTAAACTGGATGCCACAGCGTCCAAACTTCCAGCAAGTGAGTTGTACCACAAGTAATGATAAAAGCGCCAAACAAGAAAAAAATGCTTTTAAAAGGTAGGTCATGCCGCTTGTAGGCAAAATAGGCCAGCATACAGGGAATTGAATAGTAAGCTAGTGCCGTCAGTCCGTCTGATAGTATGTGCAGCCAAACTAACCCTTGGTTCCAGAGATAGCAGTGTCCGTGGGGAACAAAATTTTCTGAAAAAAACAAAGTTTTAAATATTTCTTGCATAGACAATTTCTCTGTTTAAAGATATTGTAAATTTTTCTCCTATTACCAATTTTACAAATAGTATTTCCAAAAAATTGCTCTTAATCCGCAAAATTTAAAATTTTTCAAAATTACTTATATAGAGCAGTAACCAAGTATTTTTCTGGCTCTGTGGTTTGATTAAAGATCGAATAATATTCTCTATGTAGATGGTAAATTATAATAGCTGAGTCAGAAATGAAATAATGAGAAAACAGGGACTTTTTGTAGGATTGGTGACGTTAGACTTAGTTTATTTAACGTCAAGTATGCCTGGTGTAAATGAAAAAATTGTTGCCTTAGATTATAGTGTAACAGCAGGTGGCCCAGCCACAAATGCGGCAGTAAGCTTTAGTTATTGGGAGAATACAGCTAAAATTTTTGGAGTAGTTGGTCAGCATCCCATAACTCATCTAATTCGCGCTGATTTAGCAAGTTACCAGGTAGAAATTCAGGACTTAGATCCGGATCGATTAGAACCACCACCAGTATCTTCGATTCTAGTTACCAATTCTACAGGCGATCGCACAGTAATTTCACTCAATGCCACTAAATCCCAAGCTACTGAGGAAAATATTCCTACTGATATCTTAGAAAATATAGACATTATTTTAATCGATGGTCATCAAATGGCAGTCAGCCAAAAAATTGCCCAACTCGCTCAAGCAAAAAATATTCCCATAGTAGTAGATGGCGGAAGTTGGAAACCAGGATTTGAGGAGTTGTTACCATTAGTAAACTATGCAATTTGTTCAGCTAACTTCTATCCGCCCGGTTGTGAAACAACCGAGCAGGTAATTGCTTACCTTTGGGCATTAGGTATTCCTGAAATTGCCATTACTCAAGGAGAAAAACCGATTCAATATCTCTCAAAAGGCATAGTTGGAACAATAGAAGTTCCGGGAATTAAACCAGTAGATACTTTGGCAGCAGGAGATATTTTTCATGGAGCCTTCTGCCATTATATTTTGAACCAAGATTTTCTCCCGGCTCTCCAGGGGGCGGCGAAAGTTGCTGCTGAATCTTGTCAATTTTTTGGTACAAGAAGGTGGATGTCGCCAGAAATTTGTTCACTGTAGTAACCCAAATGATTTGCTATTATGCTATTGATAGCAAATCCTCACCCCAAATTAAATAAATCACTCTTTTTTCTGTTATATAGTAAAATATTGGTTAAAGAAACTATAAATTATTAGGAAGTTTACTAGTGTTGAAATCTTTAGGAAAAGACCAATTTGAAGGGTTAGAAGAAGTAATGGCGATCGCTAAATCAGTAGGCTGGGGTGCAGCTGATATCTTGCGTTCCTATTATCGTGGCGAACCCGATCGCGGCGAATTAAATATCCAAGAGAAAAAAGAAGGGCCTGTCACAGCAGCAGATGTAGTAACAAACCAATATATTCTCGATAATTTACAAGCCAGTTTTGGCAACCAAGACTTTGGTTATCTCAGCGAAGAAACATATAAATTCCAATCAAAAGGAGTCATGTCTCCCCCATTATCCCAGGACTGGATTTGGATTATTGACCCCTTAGACGGCACCAGAGATTTTATTGAACAAACAGGCGAATATGCAGTACAAATTGCTTTAGTTTACCAAAATCGTCCCGTAGCCGCAGTAGTAGTTTGGCCGGAAACAGAAAAATTATATTATGCCATTAAAGGTAGCGGTACTTTTGTCGAAACACGCCAGGGAAACATCACTCCGGTAAGAGTTTCCCAACGGCAAAATCTCGCGGATTTATCATTAGTAGTCAGTCGCACTCACCGAGATGAACGGTTTAATAATTTATTAGAACAACTACCATGTAAAAACAAGCAATATGTCGGCAGCGTTGGTTGCAAAATCGCCACTATTATTGAACAAAGAGCCGATGTTTATATTTCCCTTTCCGGTAAATCTGCCCCCAAAGATTGGGACATTGCTGCACCAGAATTAATTCTCACCGAAGCCGGAGGAAAGTTTACTTATTTAGATGGATCTCCCCTAAATTATAATCGAGGAGATGTGAATCAATGGGGTTGCTTAATTGCTAGCAACGGTTACTGTCACGAACAATTATGTAATCAAACAAAAGAAATTCTCGAACAAATAGAAGTTTAAAAATAGAGGTGATGGTGCGTTAGCGAAGCGTAACGCACCCTACAAATTAATTAATTCGCGTGGCAACCACTGCATAAAAAGGATCGCCACCACCAGCACCCATTAACTGTAAAATTCTGGGAACAGTAGAGGCACGAATGATTACTTCTGGTTCACTAAAACCGGGAACTAAAGTAAAATAGCGTTTGACTAATTCCACTCGACCAATTTCCGAATTATCCCGCCATGCAGTAATAGCTTTTTGATAAAACATCCGGTTAGAAAAGCTAATAATGGCGATTCCACCAGGTTTAAGAATGCGATGAATTTCCGAAAAAATAGCATCTGGATATTGCAAATACTGCACAGAAACACAGTTAAGAACCGCGTCAAAATCTTTTTCTTTCAAAGGTAATTTCGGATTTTGATTGAGGTTTTGGACAAAGTAATGATTTAAGCGAGAATTGCGTGCTAATTCATCTTCATTCATGCCATGACCTTCCACATGAGCAAATTCTATCTCATCTGGCAGGTGAGAAACCCAACTACTCATCATATCAAAAATGCGAGTATTAGGCTTTAAGCGTTCCTGATACAAATCAGTTAATTGCTGAATAAACCGAGCATCTACATGAGTAACAAAGCGAGGAAAAGAGTAAAAGAAGGAATCATCTGTGTCATCTAACTTAGTGCGTTGATTAGGTCGGAGGAGCATGAGTTTAAATTTACCAAAACAGCAGCTATTTAATAATTATAAATAAATGTAACTAAAGAAGGACAGGGGGCAGAGGAGACAATTGAAGAATCCTGTTGCCTGTTCCCTTTCTTCCCTTCTGTCTTCTGCCTTAGCTACTGAGCAAATGACTAAAAGTTTTGTTAATGAGTTGCCGGGAATTCCCCATCCCCTCGTGGGTGGGGATGAGAGGCAAGTCAATCAAGCGGTTCGATGCCGCGCCGATTGACAATAATCTATCC